>CAZTHA010000017.1:0-26558 GCA_964613435.1 uncultured bacterium | reverse complement strand
CTACGATATCCAGGGTATTTACACCTTTGCCGGACCAAGAATCGGTAACAGCAAGTTCTGCGAGCTTTACCGCAAAAAATTTCCCGACCATCAACGCTGGGTCAATAACAACGACCTGGTCACCAAATTACCCCTCAAAGTGATGAAGTATCAGCATTTCGTTGCTCCCAACAACATTTACGATGACGGCAAGGTTGTTCTGAGAGATTACGAAATGAAAGGGCCGGGCAAAGCATCGTCCCATCTGCCAGTAAAATATCTTCATGCTATTTACCAGTTACTGCCGCTGGAAATGCGCGACAAAATGCCTCTCCCACCCTCATTGCGCAGCAGCGATTTTGCCGATATCGAACTGGAAAAAGAATTTGGCTCTCTTGAAAAGCAGGAAGAATAAACAACTGCTGGCAATTTTGTCACAGGATTGAATTTTCCGAAAACTCCTGGGCCAGGAGCAAAACCCCTTTAAAACGAGGCTTTGCGCAGCTTTGTTTTACCAACTTTTCACCGACGGAATTCTGGCATGCGAGTTGCTCTTATTATTGCAGCTGATTTCCAAAAGTCGGGAAGGCGGTGAGCAGGCGCTGAATACGTGAATAATAGATCCTCTCCGTTGGGTAAGTCGTTCCACAGGGCAAGGTGGAGGTTGAGAGTCTCAGCTTCTGCTCGATAAAACATATAAAATCATCCGCTTGAGGTGCTGAACCACGGGAATCGGTCCTGGTTATTCGGGGGGTGTACCCCCTGAATAACCTTTTCTTGTTTTGCGCCATTTTTGTCGCACCCAACGACGGGGAAATCGCACTGGCGCATTTTATTAGAATCTGCTATCTTAATACAATAAAATACCAAATTGAGGATGCAAACATGAACAACTCAGAAGCTAATCCCGTTCTTGACCGCGCTCAGGGCTGTCTCCTCGGTCAAATTTCAGGAGATTCGCTTGGCGGTCTGGTGGAGTTTATGAGCCCGGGAAAAATTAAAACCCTTTTCCCTCAGGGAGTGAAAGATCTGCAAAACGGAGGTACCTGGAACACCATAGCCGGCCAACCCACAGATGATTCGGAAATGGCGATAGCGCTCACCAGAGCCCTGATTGCTAAAAACACCTACGACCCGGCAACAGCCAAAGAAAGTTATCTCGAATGGCTGAATTCGAACCCGTTTGACTGCGGTATTACTACCGCCAACGGCTTAAGCGGCATGCCGATTGCAGAAAGTCAGGCAAATGGAGCGCTGATGCGCATAAGCCCTCTCGGGGTCTTCGGCGCCAAATTCGAGACCGAAACCGTTGCTCGCTGGGCAATGCAGGATGCCGAGCTCACCCATCCCAACCCGGTTTGCCAGCAGGCAAACGCTTTGATGGCCATGGCCATCTCACGGGCAATCCTGTCGGGTACACAGCCAAAGCCGCTGTATGAAAATATTCGCAACTGGGGCAAAGAACTCAACGTTGACAAGTCGCTTGCCAAAGTCATAGATCTTGCGGCAAAAGAGCCACCTGAAGATTACGTCGAGCACCAAGGCTGGGTTTTGATTGCTTTTCAAAACGCTCTCTGGCAACTTTTACACGCTCCGGACCTTGAATCCGCAATATCCGACACAATTTTACGCGGCGGCGATACCGACACCAACGCCGCAATCTGCGGCGCCCTACTCGGGGCAGTCTATGGTCGGAAGGCCATTCCACAACGCTGGGAAGAATGCATTGTAAATTGTCGGCCAGAAAAGGGAGTTCCGGGCGTCTTTCGACCGCGCCCCCCCGAATACTGGCCAAGCAATGTTCTTGAATTCGCCGGCATGCTGATTGAAAAAGAGCCAAAAAATGCCTCGAACGAGGAAATCCACAGTAAAAACTGAACAGACTGGTTCTGCCAATTTAACCGCTTCGATTCTGGAAAGCATTTCTGACGGGGTTTTTACCGTTGATAAAAGCTGGAAAATAACTTCTTTCAACCGGGCCGCCGAAATCATTACCGGAATCAAGCGCGAAGATGCCCTTGGAAAAAGATGCAGCGATGTTTTCAAATCAAGCATGTGCCAGGCTAATTGCGCCTTGAAAGCGACCCTAAAAACTGGTAAACCGGTGATCAACCGCTCATGCTTCATTATCAACAACGAAGGAATCCGCATTCCTATAAGCGTTTCCACCGCTGTCCTTTATAACGGAAAAGGTGAAATCATTGGCGGTGCCGAAACATTTCGTGACTTGAGCGAGATCGAGGCTCTGCGCAAGGAACTCGTCGGGCGCTATCGGGTTGGCGACCTGGTCAGCCGCAGCTCAACAATGCGCAAGGTTTTCGACCTGATTCCTGCAGTTGCTTCGACAATGTCTACGGTTCTTATTCAGGGCGAAACCGGCACTGGTAAAGAACTGGTCGCCAAAGCGATTCATGGCAGCGGCATTTTTTCCGGCAAACCTTTTGTTGCAATAAATTGCGGAGCCATGCCCGACACTTTGCTGGAATCAGAGCTTTTCGGCTACAAAAAAGGGGCATTTACCGGCGCCTACCAGGACAAACCTGGACTGATGCAGGCTGCAGGTGATGGCACCCTGTTTCTTGATGAAATCGGCGACATCAGCCCGGCAATGCAGGTAAAACTGTTGCGGGCGCTTCAGGAAAAGACTTTTCAACCTCTGGGAAGCACCGGAGAGCTAAGGCTGAAAGCACGAATCATTACCGCCACCAATAAAGATCTGATGGCGATGAGCAAGGCCGGAAACTTTCGTGAAGACCTTTTTTACCGCATAAATGTCGTTCGCATTGATCTTCCGCCTCTTAGACAAAGAAAAGAAGACATCCCAATGTTGATTGAAACATTTATCGCTCGCTTCAACCAACTTTACGCCCGGCAAATCAAAGGAATCACCAACGAAGCTCTTTCTGTTCTGCTTAACCACAACTGGCCCGGCAACATTCGTGAGCTCGAAAACCTGATCGAAAGAGCGGCAATCTTGTGCAATGGCCGAACGATCGGCATAGCCAATCTACCGGAAGAATTGTGCAACAACACGACCGGTGAAGATGACAGCATAAAAAAAACCAGATCTTCTGCCGAGGCGGCAGCGATCCAATCAGCCCTGGCACGCAACGATTTCAGGATCGAGGCCGCGGCGACTGAACTCGGCATTCATCGCGCAACCCTTTACCGAAAGATGAAACGCTATCGAATCGATCCCATCCCGGATCGAGTTTAGACGGGTATTTTTGTCGCAATTTTGCGACTAGACCTTCTAATGTCGTTGCAATTTTGCAACATATTTCTCTGTCATGAATTTTTGCCGACTCTGCAAATCGGCTTTAAAAGCTAATATTGCCAACATATTTGGTTTATGGCACGAAAGATGCAGTATACCTGGTTATGAAAGTGGTAATCAGCGTAGATAAAAATAGAATCGCTCCGGTTTTCGATGTTGCCGAGGATTTGCTGTGCTATGAAGCCGGCCCCGATTGTCCCGGCAAACCTGAAAGCCTTAGTTTTGGCGCTAATTCAGCCCAAAGCCAGATTTTTCAGATGGCAGAAACAGGTTGCAACATTCTTATCTGCGGCGCAATTTCGCGACCACTACAAATGCTGGCGGAATATCACGGCATTGTTGTCTATGGATTTTTGACCGGCACCGTCGAACAGGTCATTCATGCCTTCTGCAGTCAGAACCCGCAGGACCTGTTACAGTTCAGCATGCCAGGCTGTCGACAACGCATGGGTCAGAGAAGACGACGAAGACGAGGGTTCTCGCCGCATCGAAACTATTGAAAGGAGATTCATTATGCCAGGAAGAAATGGTACAGGACCAGAAGGAAAAGGCGCAACCGGGTTCAGAGGAAGAAGCGCCGGCAGGTGTGTCGGCCCCGATCCGATTGAACCAAACTTCGCCTATGGCCGGGGATTCGGCTATCGGGCCAGAATGGGAAGAAACGGCGGAGGAGGCTATGGCCGACGCTGGATGAACTGGTCCCGAAACATGGCTCCAGAAGCCAATGATCAACCAGCCCCAATCGAAGTTGGCAATAACGATATTGAGCAAGAACTTAGCGAGATAAAAAATGCTATAATAGGGCTCAATCAGCAACTGGAAGAAAAGCAGAAAATTATCGAAGAACTCCAGCAAAAACTTGAAAAAAAATAAAGGAAACTGATCATGACCGCTCAAGACAATGCCAATCCCAAGAACAATGATTCAGACAGCAACTGCAACAGCCAAAGTTGCTCAGGATGCAGCCAAAGATCAGGCTGCAACATGGCCAACAAGGATTCCCAAGATAGCCATGTAGTCGGCGAAGGTTTTTTTGTCACAGAAAAAACGGTTATCGGTAGAACCATAGTCGTTCTTTCAGGCAAAGGCGGCGTCGGCAAAAGCACCGTAGCGGTAAACCTCGCTTCATCTTTGGCTTCACAGGGGTTGAGAGTCGGCCTGCTCGATATTGACCTTCATGGACCAAGCATTCCGACGATGATGAAACTGCAAACATCGATGGTTCAATCGGTAGACAACCGTTTGATGCCAGCTGAACGCGGCGGCGTGAAGGTTATGTCAGTTGGCTTGCTGCAAAAAAATAAAACCGATGCCTTGATCTGGCGAGGACCGATGAAAGCTGGCGTAATCGAGCAACTTCTTCATGACGTGGCCTGGGGAACCCTGGACTACCTGATTGTCGACAGCCCTCCAGGCACTGGTGACGAACCTCTATCCATCTGCCAGTCGATCAAGAATCCATTTGGTGCAGTGATTGTTACCACACCTCAGGAAGTAGCCGCAGCCGATGTTAGAAAGTCGGTAAATTTCTGTCGTCAGCTG
Organism: uncultured bacterium; assembly: GCA_964613435.1. GTDB lineage: Bacteria > Muiribacteriota > Ozemobacteria > Ozemobacterales > Ozemobacteraceae > DYKG01. Next base: position 21,760 of record CAZTHA010000017.1, on the reverse strand, counting down.
AACATTGAAGTACTTGGAATTGTTGAAAATATGAGCGGCTTTGTCTGCCCCGATTGCGGCAAAGAGTATCCTATTTTTGGCGCTGGCGCAGGCGCAAAAATTGCCAGTGAGTTCTCCCTGAATTTCCTGGGCAGTATTCCGATAGATCCAGCCGTTGGCACCTGCAGTGACAACGGGCACATGTTCGTTTACGACTACGGAAAAACAGCTTCGGGCAAGGCATTTGCCAGAGTTCTCGATCAGGTTCTCGAACTGGCGGAAGAAAGAATCAAACCGGCAGTTCAGCAAAGTATCTGAAATGCTTAAACCGGCCAATAACTCGCAGATGCAGTTCGATCAGCACAAGTTTTGCTTGCTTTGCGGCAACGAAAACCCGATGTCGATGCGATTGAAATTCGTTGTCGATGAACTGACAGGCAAAGTAAGTGCAAACTTCAGGTCGCACCTGCATCTGCAGGGCTATACCGGGATCATGCACGGTGGGGTCATCTGCGCTCTACTCGATTCGGCGATGACCAACCTTCTTTTTTCCAGGGGAATCAAGGCGGTAACCGGCGAGTTGAACGTCAAATTTCACCATTCAGTACCCTGCACGGCTGAAATAACGGTCAGTGCCGAGCTAAGCAAGGCGATTGACCCTCTTTACCTCGTAAATGCAGAACTGCATTTTCAAAAAAGCCTCATGGCCAGCGCCCAGGCCAAGTTCATGCGGACGGTTTAAATGATTAAAGTTACTACGATTGTCGATAACCATGCCCTGCCCGATATGAAGGCGGAGCATGGCTATTCTTTGTGCATTGAAGCTGAGAACAGTAAAATCCTTTTTGACACTGGCCAGGGCCATGCCTTTCGCGAAAATATCGCCATACTGAAGATAGATCTTGAACAGATTGACTTGCTCATTATGAGCCATGGTCATTATGATCATACCGGGAATCTGCAGTGGTTTCTCAAGAATAATTCCCACGCACGGGTCTATAGTCTGCAGGGTTTTGAAGAGCCCCGATATCGAAAACGCGAGAATGGTTTCATGAAAGAAATTGGTATGACTGCAATCAATCGCCAGGCGTTTCTTGAGCTGCCGGCCTGGAGAAAGTGCCAGCCCGAAACAGAGCCAACCCAACCGCTGTATGTCTTACCCAGGATCGGCTTAACCGGCGAAGTTCCGCGAATTTCGCCTTACGAGCCCCCTGAAAAGTATTTTTTTCTCGACAACGAAGCCGAAAAACCAGATCCGGTCAAGGACGACAATTCTTTCTGGATAGAGACGGAAACCGGCATCATTCTTTTTTGCGGCTGTTGCCATGCGGGTTTGATCAACACTATTTCAGTAATAAAGAATTTTCTGGGCGACAGATTCAGGTTACGGGGCGTTATCGGCGGCATGCACCTTGCCGACACCACCAGAGCAAGACTTGATAAAACGGTTGAATTTCTCAACCAGCTTGAACCAGAATTCATAATTCCCGCTCATTGTACAGGATCGACCTTGGTTCAATCTTTGTTCAAGCCAGAAATCAGGCTTTTTGAATCGGCAGCGGGCAAGATTTTTGAATTTAGCGAACAGGGAAATTGCGAATTATAGTTTGCAGCAAAAGCCGGCAAAGGATACAATAACCCCGAGTAACAGCAAGGAGCCGTCATGCAAGCTAAGAAACCCCGGTTTTTAAATCTCGTTTTTGTTTTCGTTCTTTTGTTTACCCATTTTTGTCCCGCGCAGGCCAAGAGTCCTCTTGCGCCAATAAAGGCTGATGAGCAGGAACGCTACGGCTTTATCGACTGTGATGGAAAACTGGTTATTGAAGCTCAATTTGAAGATGCCGGGCGTTTTTCCCAAGGATTTGCGCCGGTTTTTTTTGAAGGCGCATGGTTCTTTATCGACGAGCGCGGGGCCAATGCTTTTTCTCGCACCTTTTCCGAGATCAGAGGCTTCAAAGAGGGGCTGGCAGCGGTTAAAGAAGACAATCTCTGGGGTTATATCGATACCACCGGGAAAATGGTCATTGAAAGTCGATTTGAAGAAGCCTATGATTTTTCTGAAGGTCTGGCATGCGTACAAACCGGAAAAAAAGAAAATGGAAGTGCGAAATACGGCTACATCGACTCGACCGGCAAATTTGCCATCGCACCATTTCTTGAGTTCTACGACAATCAGTATTTTTCCTGGCCAACTCAATTTTCTGAGGGCTTAGCCAGCGGATGGCTGAAAAAAGAAGATGGTCAGGCAATGGTCGGATATTTCGACCAAACCGGCAAAACAATTATTGCCCCTTCATTCATCGAAGCAGGTCGTTTTAACGACGGACTCGCGCCGGTGAGCATTTCCGATGAAATTGAAAAAGGCGGAAGATTTATCAAAAAAGACGGCTCTTTCGCCTTCAACCTCGAATTCTCCCGAACCGGCCCTTTCAGTGATGGTCTGGCACCGGTTGAACTTTCCGCCGCCGGCGAAGAACAAAAATGGGGCTACATAAACAAGTCTGGTGAAATAGCCATAGCTGCTGACTACACCTATGCCGAGCCTTTCATTAATGGAATCGCCAGGGTTTTCGTTGGGGATTTCAGTAACGAAGCTTACATAGATGGCAAGGGCAAGATACTCTGCTCGACCGCCGAGCTTAAATCAAGGACTGACGAGCAAATTTGCCGCGTTCTTTCCCCGGACGCCATGGCCTGTTCATCTTTTCTGCCGCCGTCCAAGAGCGGCCGAACCGATTACAAGCCTGAAAATGTCAGCGATGGCAATCGCTATACTGCCTGGATAGAAGGTAAAAAAGGAAACGGAGTCGGGGAATGGCTGGAATTTCAATATGAAGCCGAATGCCATTTCAAGAAGCTGGTTATTTTGAACGGTTATCAAAAGAATCTGAATCAAAACAATTCAGCATTCAAAAGGAATCTGCGGCCGGCAAAAATTAAAGTCAGCAATGAATTCGCGGAAGAAGTAGTTTTCGAAGTTGCCGATAAAGCTGCAGAACAAACCTTCGAACTCAATCTGCGCGGTCACAACCTTAGAATTACTATTTTAAGTGTGCATCAAACCGGCAAAGAAGACCAGGATTGTGGTTTTTCAGAGATAACTGTCATGGGCAACTTTTAGTTTTCTTGCCACCTTAGGGCAAGCTTTAAAAGTCTTGAAATAGCACACTGGAACCGGCCAGACAGGGTCTTGACGAGTAGCTGTTCTTACTTTAGAATCAAAATTAAGATATATGGATGACTTGTTTTACAAAGAGGGTCGAAAGCTTATCTGCAGATTATCATGCATTATTCTGCTGTTCATTCTCGCACCGGTAACAACGGCTTTTGGCAACTCCGCCTCGAAATTGCTACCAGACCTGGATACGGTTTCCCTGAAGCTTAAATGGAAACATCAGTTTCAGTTTGCCGGTTATTACGCTGCCCTGGAAAAGGGATTCTATCGAGAAGTAGGACTGGACGTCCAAATTCATGAACTTAATGCCGCTGAAAACGCTTTTAAATCAGTTCTTGAGGGCGAGTGCGAGTTTGGCATTTCCGGCTCGGACATTGCGCTGAAAAGATCTGAAGGAGATCCGGTAGTCGTTCTTGCAGCAATTTTCCAGCATTCGCCAATGGTTTTTCTCACTCCGGAATCAACGGGAATTCAGAACATTCACCAGCTTGTCGGGCGACGAGTAATGCTAGAAGAGCACTCTGCCGAGCTTCTAGCCTATTTAAAAACTGAAAACATTGATTTGAAGAAATTGCATCTCGTTGAACATAGCTATGGTATCAAAGAGCTTGTCGAGGGCCGAGTCGATGTTATTTCGGCCTACGTGAACGATGAACCCTTCAATCTCAAAGAACGCCAGATTCCATATCGAACATTTTTTCCGCAATCAAGTGGCATAGATTTCTATGGTGATGTACTTTTCACCACCGAAACCCAGGTAAAGCAGTATCCCAAGCGAGTGAAAAAGTTTCTTGCGGCCACCATCAAAGGCTGGAATTACGCCCTTGAAAATCCCGAAGAGATTATCGAGCTTATTTTTACCAAGTATTCCCAGCGGCATAGTCGCGAACACCTGCGTTTTGAAGCTGAAGGGGCCAGAAAGCTGATTTTACCGGAAGTTGTTCCGATCGGCTACATGAATGAAGGCAGATGGAGCCATATTTTGGAAAAATACCAGGGTCTTGGCCTGATCAAGCAACCGGTCGATCTTGACCAGTTCATTTATTCGACCGAGCCGCAGCCAACCAATTACTTTCTGACTTTCATTCAACTCGTTGAAATGATTCTGGCTATTCTTGCCCTATGGTTCGTATGGCGTTTCATCCGGATCTATTCTTCGAACGAGGAGCTTCAGCGCAATAACAACGACCTGCAACGCAGGCTCGGCAAAAACCAGCAACGCTTTTCAATGCTTCTGGCCAACCTGCCAGGCATGGCCTACCGCTGCAAATTTGATCAAAAATACAGTATGATTTTCGTCAGCCAGGGCGCTTTCGATTTAACCGGTTATTATCCCGACGAAATGGTAAAAAACAAAGCTGTCTCATTTGCCGATATCATTCACGAAGATGACCGGAAAATGGTTTATGAAGAAGTGAAAAAAAGTTTTCACCGTGGCGAGCCCTTCAAGATTGACTATCGCATCAAATGCCGTGACGGTTCCATCAAATGGGTACATGAACAGGGGCGTTTCGCGTCGAACAACTTCAAGAAGTTACGTATTGAAGGGCTTATCATCGACAATACCGCAGTAAAAGAACTTGGTCTTGAAAAAAGCGATCTGTGCGAGCAGCTTCAAAAGGCCAGTGCCGAAATAAAAAAACTCCGTGGTATGTTGCCAATATGCTCGGCCTGCAGGAAAATTCGCGACGACAAAAAGTATCTTGAAGAAATCGAAATTTATATGCAAAGCCACGAAAACGGGGAATTTTCAACCGGAGTATGTCCAGATTGCGCCAGAATTCTTTATCCCGAATTCAATCTTGAAGACAAAGATTGAGCAACCTTCTAAAGACTCAACCAGATAACCAGAACAGTTATTAATGTCCCGCCAAGAAAGGTTAAAGACAGGGCTTTTCGCTTTGCCTTTATTTTCCAGAAAATAAAGATTCCGGAAACGTACATTGCTATCATTGCCAGAGCAAAAGCGAAGCCGAAATAATCGAATACTCTGCCGCCACGAGCTCGGTGCAATATTACCAGAGAAAAAAGCAGGTCGGGCTTTCTTAAATCAAGAACGGCCTCTCCGGGTTTTTCGCCACGCGAAAAGTTCAAATTAATGCTTGAAGGCTGGCCCCAGTATATTTCCCCTCTGACAAGTTTTGGTTCTCCGACGGGGAGGGAGCTCTCACCCCTCTGAAGCAAAAAGTCGCTAATCAGCTTTTTCTGTGCTGAAAGATCTTCAAAAGAAGGGTTTTCAAGCTGAAGGACATGCTTCTCTTTTGTCAGGGCTCCACGCTGATCAACGATGATCAATGCCCCGGTAACCGCGTAGATGAAAGCTAGTGGCAGAAAGAAAATTGAAACATAACCGTGAATTTTTACCCATGTAGCTGTTGTCATGAATGTTTCCTGATTTTGAATAGCACTTTTGTAATACTTGATACTACAATAATTTTGACTCCAGATTCAAGTTATGAGTGTTTTATGTACAGAGACAAATGTGTTATCATGAAAAAAAACTATTATTGAGAAATCTGCTTGAATGAGGGCTTGAAAAAAGATTCTATCGCCGAAAAGAACAGAAAAAACAGTCGTTTCTTTCTGTGGCTTCTGGCAATCCTGATTCTGTTAATTTCTTTTTCAGCCTTGATTTTTGAGGAACTGCTGATTGAAAGACTCAATCAAAGCGACAAAAAGCTCGCACTTAACTGTCTGGGTCAGGTCGAACAGAACCTTGTCCAGCAATTGGACCGGCTTAAGACTCATGCAAGAGACTGGGCCGTCTGGGATGAAATTTATGAATACCTGAAAAACCCAAACCCAGTCTTTTACAAAAGTAGTCTTGGACCAGATTCGGTTAAATCAGTAGAAATAGATTGTCTGGTCATAACTGATGCAAATGGTGCGATTATTGCAACGACTACCGTTGATCAGGTTACTGGCAAAAGCTCTTTCTATCAGGAATTTTCAACCGGAAGTTTTCCCAACGAACTCCTTCCAGCAATTTCTTTCGTATCGAACTCGACCGGTAATTCAGGAATCTTCAAAAGCTCCAACGGTTTGAAGCTTTTTGCGGCGCATCCAGTATTACGCTCTGACTCTTCGGGCCCCTCTTCAGGCGCGGTTTTCATGGCGATAGATTTTAACCAAAAAATATTTGAAAAAACCAGATTCAACGGTTTCAGAAAGTTGTTTGTCGAACCTTATGATGCCAACAGGATTTCCGGCCCCGAGATATTAAGGGAGGTCCCCAGCCAGATTTTTCTCAAAGACAATCAGGATCACTGGGTAATCCACAAAATTAAACATGATTATTCCGGAAAACCGGTGGCGATTATAACCCTTGAAATCACCAAACAATTCAGAACCTTTGCCAAAAGCACTTATATTTCTGCCTTGGCAATTCTGATTATTTGTCTGGTGATTCTTGCCGTTTTTCAGAACTCGCTCTGCAGCTCTGCGGCCACAGATTCATCCTCTAGATCTATTTCAATGCCGGCCCAGCAATTTTATTACCGACCGGTTTTCTGGGCAGCAATTGCCGGAATTCTGGTGACAACTGTGCTGTATCTGGCAGTTCGCAGCGAGGAAATCGAAGACCGACATAACATTTTCATTGCCGAAGCGCGGACCAGCATCGAAAAAATCCGATTACGCATGGATAACGTCAAGCTTAGCCTTCAATCGGTTAGAAGCTTTTTCGATTCATCTGACAAGGTAACTGCTGATGAGTTCAGGGGATTTTGTGATGATATCCTCAAAGAAAGTCAGGCACTGAAGACTGTTTTATGGGTACCGCGCGTTTACCAGATCGAACGGAAGACTTTCGAAAACCAGGCATCACTGGACTTTTCCGGATACAGAATTACCGAGGTTTTTGGCGAAAATCAGATAAAAACAGCCGATGACCGGGATCAATTTTTTCCGGTTCTGTTTCTGCATCCAAAACTTGGGAACGAAGTTAACATTGGCCTGGATCTCTCTGATCGGGAACTTGCCCCCAAAGCCATTCAAAAATCAATCAGAAGTGGTGAAGCTTTCGCTTCCAAACCATTCAAAACAATTCAGGAAAGAGGACAAAGGCTTTCATTAATTCTGGCCGTGCCGGTTTACCAACAGCCCGATACGGCTACGGCAGCCATGAGTCGGAATCGTCTTTTCAAAGGCTTTGTTGCCGGAATTGTCGACATAGAAACTCTATTTAGAGGCATTTCAGCGGAAGAAACTATTGGAATCGCGGCCTTTACCGCTGCTGATGGCGAGCTATTACCATTTTTTCACAATCCAGGCTGGCCTGAACAAGGATATGAAACCCAGCAAGAATTCAACTACGCTGACTGGCACATTGTTTTTAAAATCTTCGCCAATCATGGTCGAAGAGAGCTAAAATGGCATTGGAAGACCTCCTTTGCACTGATTATCGGTCTGCTGATCTGTGGTTTGTTCATCAGTATCGCCTGGCATCAGGAAAGTCGAATGCAACTCCTTTACTCAGTTTTAGCTGAAGTCCAGGCCGGAGAATTGATGAAAGAGATTAGTATCAAATCAAAAATTCTCTGGCCGGCAGCAGCATCCATTCTCCTGTTTTTGCTGATGCTTCTGTTTATCAAATCAGATTTTGACTTTGAACAGACCAGGCAGAGATCTCAAGACCTTACGACAAGGATTAAACAGATCTGGGAACAAAACCTCAGAAAGGAAGCTCAGCTTTTAAAAATTCAACTCGACAACCTCGAACAGGATGAGGGAATGCAGAAGCTATTTTTCTCACAGCAAAGAGAAGAGCTGTTAAGGTACTGTCGCGACCGGTTTTCCCGCATTCAGGAAAATAATGCAATAACCCATTTCTATTTCATTAACCCAGACTCCAGAATTTTCTTGAGAATACATGCGCCAGACCGCTATGGCGATCAAATCATGAGAAAAACCCTGCGCTTGGCATTGGAAAACGGTGAAGACAGTCATGGCATCGAGTTTGGGCCATTGGGCACCTTCACTCTCAGATATGTCAGACCCTGGAAATTTCAAAATGAAATTCAGGGTTTTCTTGAGCTTGGCAAGGAAATTGAGCACCTTCTTTCAGACCTGAACGAAACCGCTGGCGAGAACCTTTTTGTTGCCATAAACAAAAAGTTCTTATCAAAACAAACGTTTGAATTAGGCCAGAAAGTTTTCAATCTGTCCGGCGACTGGGATGCATTTGAAAACTTCGTCATCATCAGCCAGTCTCTCACCATGCTTCCGGAATCGGTCAAAAAATTTCTCGAGGTTAACCAGATCGATGCTTTACGCAATCGCTTTGCCGAGTTCAATGACCGGGGGCACTCATGGAATTGCTTCAGCTTCCCCATCAAGACTCTGGATGAGCAAAATATCGCCGAGATATTCATTTTGCATAACATCACCGACGAGAAATCCGCCAGAAGAAAGCAGCTTATTCTGAGCCTGGTTGGCAGCCTGATCATTTTTGCCGCCATGTTTCTACTTGTATCTTTCTACCTTGGTGGAATCGAATCAAGAATTGCTTCGCTGACTGCCAATCGAGAAATTGAAGCGGCCCGGCGTAAAGAAACCGAAGAAAAGCTTGCTGCAACCCTTGAAAGTATTGCCGACGGCATTATTACCACAGACCTCGATTACCACATTAAAAGCGTTAATCCTGCAGCAACCCAGATCACAGGATTTTCCAGCAACGAAGTGGCCGGACAGACACTAGAAGACATTCTCATGCTTCAGGACAACGAAAATCTGCGCGATCTCTTTCGAAAAAGCATCAACGAACTGGTTCCCGTTCAGAACAAAGTGGTCCGAATTCTTAACAAATCCGGAAGAAGTCGACAAATCGCCCTTACTTTTTCTGTAATTCGCAACGATAGCGGGATAATAACCGGCCAGGTCGTCGTTTTTCGCGACATTACCGAAGAGTTCCTGGTTAATGAAAGACTTAAGAACAGCGAAAATTCGTTGAAAACAATTTTTAGCAGTTTACCGGTAGCCCTGGTAAGTATCGACCCGATGAATCACTGCATTGTTTCGGTAAATTCTGCGGCAGAGAAAATGATAGGCCTGGCAGCAGAAAAGGTTGTTGGCCGACCATGCCGTGACTTTCTCTGCTGCACCGAAATAGATCGTTGTCCGATCACTGATTTGAACCAGAAAATAGATTCATCACTTCGCTGTCTTAAAACGGCAACCGGATCTGAACTGGCGGTTCTGAAATCGGTAGTTCTCTATCGTGACAATGAAAAAGAGCTTCTGCTTGAATCATTCGTCGACATAACCGAATTGAAAAAAACCCAGGAACAGCTACAAATAGCTCTAAACGACCTGGAAGTATCAAACAATCAATTGAGCGAAGCGATAAAACAGGCAACCGACCTAAAGGTTCAAGCGGAACAGGCGAGTATTGCCAAATCAAATTTTCTTGCCAATATGAGCCATGAAATTCGTACGCCAATGAACGGAATTATCGGCATGACCGAGCTATTGAATGATTCAGGTCTGAATGAAGAGCAAAGACAGTATGCACAAATTATCAGAAACAGCAGCCTGACACTAATGGCTCTAATCAATGATATTCTAGATGTTTCGAAAATTGAGGCAGGAAAGCTTGAGTTGGAAAAAATAGAATTCAACTTTCCAGCCCTGCTCGATGAATTCGCAAGCCTCATCGCATTCAGAGCCTATGAAAAGAACCTTGAATTCAATTTCATTTGTGACCCGAGCATCCCTTATCTGGTGTTCGGTGATCCGATGCGCCTGCGGCAGATTCTTGAAAATCTTGGCAATAATGCCCTGAAATTTACCCGTAAAGGCGAAATCTGTTTTTATACAGAAGTTACCAGTAAATCGGAATCGGGCGTAAAAATCAAATTTACTCTTCGAGATACCGGGATTGGCATTCAACCTGAAAAGCTGCGCCAGCTATTCGCTCCCTTCGTCCAGGCCGACAGTTCAACCACGAGAAAATTTGGCGGAACCGGTCTTGGACTGGCTATTTGCAAAAACCTTATAGAACTAATGGGCGGCCAGATCAAAATAGAAAGCTTGCCAGATCAGGGTTCAACTTTCTGGTTCGAAATTGAGCTTCCCGAATCGTCGACTGAAACTGAATCAATAAGGGCAAAGGACAAGCTAATTGTAATGGCTGAAGATAATTCGGCGGCCCGCGAATCATTTAAGAACATCGCCAAACCCTGCAAATTCATTTCTTTCGCAAGCCTCGACGAGCTTTTCGCTCACCTCGATTCAGTGAACAACACCGACGAAGAACCGGACTTCATTTTGATTGGCAATAGCGCTCAAATTGCCCGGCCCAACGAATTTGCCAAAAAAATAGCCGCATTCAAATTCAGGAAAAATCCCACCAAAGTTCTTATCCTGCCCCAAGGCGTGCGCTACGACATAAAGAGAGCGCGAAGAAAGGGATACGATGGTTTTATCTACAAACCGGTCAACCCCGATCGATTCCATGAATTAGTCAACAAAGGCTGTGATTTCTGGAAAACCGAATACGAAAAAATGGACGCAGAAAAGCTTAACCAGGCCGAAAGATCAGATGAGCTCAAACCAAGGATTCTTCTTGCCGAAGATAACCTGACCAATCAGCAGGTTGCTGTGGGCATTGTCAAAAAGCTGGGCTATGATATCGAAGTCGTCGAGAATGGACGTGAGGCCGTCAAAGCCGTTGCCGGCGGAAATTTCGACCTTATTCTCATGGACTGCCAGATGCCGGAGATGGATGGCTTTGAAGCGACCAGCGTCATCCGCAGAGAGCTGAAAAATGGAATAAAGATTCCGATCGTTGCCTTGACGGCCCATGCTTTAAAGGGTTATCGTGAAAAATGTATCAACTCTGGTATGAATGATTATATTGCCAAACCATTCAATGCTTCAGACCTGGCCAAAATTTTACAAAAATGGATTGCCAGCGGACAAAACCGCCCGAAAAAGCCTGATAAAAGGGAAAATATTTTGCCGATATTTGACCAAAACACAATGCTGGAACGTGTTATGAATGACCAGAAAATCATGAACAGCATTATCAGCTCATTCATTTCCGATATGGAATCGCAACTGGAAAAACTGGATTCATTATTGGCTCTGGGCAACCTGAGTGATTTGGCCGGCTTCGCGCACAAATTGAAGGGTGCAGCAGGAAATGTAAGCGCAACAAAATTGAATCAGAGCGCCGAAAGACTCGAAAAGGCTGCAAAAGAAAACAAATTAGAAGAGATCGCAGAAATGATCGAAAATGTTCAGAAAGATTTTCGTGATTTTAAAAACTATTTTGAAGAAGACAAGAGATGAAGATACTGATTGTAGACGACGATAAGACCTCTAGAATGATGTTAAGGGCCATTCTAGAAAAATGGCAATTCGAAGTTGTTGAGGCAGACAATGGTTATGCTGCCTGGAACATCCTGTCAGAAGAAGACTATCCAAGACTGCTGATTATCGACTGGATGATGCCAGGAATGACCGGGCTGGAGTTGTGCCGAAAGATTAGCTGTGAACACAATCGCCAGCAGTTTTACGTTTTGATGTTGACCGCCAGAGGAGAGCGCCAGGATCTGATTGAAGGGCTGAACGCCGGAGCCGACGATTTTTCCTCAAAACCATGGAATAACGAGGAACTTCATGCAAGAATCAATGTCGGGTGCCGAATGCTTCAGCTCCAGGAGCAAGCAGCCCAGGAACAAAAGCTTCAAGGGGTACTTGAGATGGCCGGTGCCGTTTGCCACGAACTGAATCAGCCTCTTCAGGTAGCCTTAGGTTACGCAGATATGCTCATGGTAGACATCAAGGATGATGACCCGAGAAAAGATGCTCTTGAAAAGATCTCTGAGAGCATAATCAAGATGGGCGAGCTCACCAGAAAGATCATGAATGTCACCGACATCAAGACGATTTCTTACCTCGAAGGCTACAGCAAAATCATCGACATACACAAATCTTCTAAATAGAGATGCTCCTGGCCATTGATATGGCAGATTGCAATTGCCGTTCGCGAACTTCCGGGCCACCGGCATCCATTGGCTGGGCACTGATAAAAGTCTGATCGGTCATTCCAAGAAAAGCAAAAATCTGCTCCAGATAGGGGCGAAGTTTGTCATAGGACATCAGACCACTGTCAGGCCCATAATCGCCACCATGGCTGGTAACGACAAAAAGCTTCTTGCCGATAAGCATTCCTTCCGGACCGTTTGGTCCATAGCGAAAAGTGAAACCCGGTTGAGCAACGATGTCTATGTATTGTTTGAGTCGGTAAGGAATGCTGAAGTTCCACATCGGCGTGCTGACAACGACAATATCCGCCGACTTGAGGCGGTCGATATGGGCGATGATTTCCTGCCAGGATTTTTCGGCCTCACCACTTAAGTTTTCACCGCTCATCAACATGTATTTCCCATTGACCCGGGTTACATTCATCTCCGGCAGAGGCTCGGCGAACACATTCAGTTCATCGACCTCGATTTCTGTCCTGACTCCAATGGTTTCAAGAAGAGCGCTGGACACCTTCAATGTTCTGGAATTCTCGCCCCTTGGGCTGGCAATTATATGTAAAACTTTTTTCATAATGATCTCCTGATATTTTTTCAATTACAGTCAAGTTGTTTCATTTGGCGTGCCAACGCCTAATTTTCGGCAAAGTTCCGCCAGAGCTTCCTGCTCTTCGTGGTTCAAAACACTCATTCTGGCAGTAACCAGCTCGACATGATCTGGAAATATGCGACTAATCAACTCTTCGCCGCGCTCGGTCAATTCGATCCAGTAAAATCTTCGATCATTAGGTCTTCTGGTACGTCGAACCAACTGGTTTTTCACCAAATTATCGATAACCATGGTTAAGTTGCCGCCACTTTTCAAAATTTTGGCGGCAAGCAGCTTCTGGGGCATCGAACCCAGATGATAAAGCGCTTCGATTACACCAAACTGCGACTCGGTCAAACCATTCTCAGTTATGACGCGAATGCAGTCAGAAGAAACCGAATTGCTGGCTCTTAACAGTTTTATGAATGTATTCAAAGCCAAAGTCTGTTGCTGGTTTCCCGTAAATTTAGTTGCCATGATTCATTTTCTCGCGATTGATTTAATATTAAAGTATTTAACATTGTCTTATTTGTCAAATAGATGAAAAAAAAGTGAACATTTTTCGTGCTTTTTTCATAGTATGGTAGAATGTCAACGAACACATTACAGCTTTAATCAGGATTGATCTTGGAATTGGGTCGTTTAAAAACAGGGAAAAGTCTTACGAAACGCGGTTTCCTTCTTGGAGTGGTGCTGCTTGTCTGCCTGCTCATGGCCGTATTCATCTTTTCCTTTAACAGTATAGTTCGACAAAGAAATATTCAGGCGCATCATCTGATGATTTCCGAAACCGCCAACTATCTGGCAATCTCGGGCTTGCGCCTGCTCAGCGATAAATTGGGTTCCTCATACGAAGCGACAATCAAAGCCAGCTGCCCGGAACTATTCAATCAAACCGCAGAGGCCATAGGTTCATCCATAGACATAAGCAGTTCTAATCCGATCTGCGACACAGTTCGAGCTGATTTCCAGAATTTTCTCGACAGTCTCGATGAATTGCATGATCCGGCTAGTGGCTACCCCATCTGCCATTCAATGGATGTAAGGTTGGAAGACATCAACCGCCTTACACCTGACACTACTGCCGCACAGTTACAGGCTGGCCGCGACCCAATTGAAAAATGTGGGCAGATAGTGGTCAGATGCAGCGTTGAATATCGTGGCCTAAAGCGCCAGGCGACCTTGTCCCGACAGTTCCGCATCGTAAGCATGGTACCCGGCGCAGTTAGCAGATTTACCCTGTTTGTCAAAAAAACCCCTTATCCAGACTCCTACAATTCAATGGGCATCAAATTCGATGGCGCCGTCGACACCGCGTATCAGCACCCACCGGCACAAAACAAGACCTATCAGGCTCCGCTGCTGGTTTTCAACGGAACCGACACTGTTACAATCAATAATGATATCGCTGAAAGAACCGATATTGACGACAAAAAGCATTTAAGATCGCGTGGGTGGATTTTTCTGGGCCCCGCAGGCTCTGCAGCCGATGAGGCAGTGTTTATCAAAATTCCATCAGGTTTCAACTCTTTGACCGGCGGGCATTTCATGCTTGGCTGGCCATCCCTTTCTGCCATGCCAGTCCTGGCCCCAGAGACAATAGATGATCCGACGAACTTTGCCCCCGACTCTGATTTTTCCGAACATGAGTATGATCTGGGCGCCAAGTTTCAAGGATTCTACACCTGGGAAGACGGCAACCCCTACGGCGCGGGAGGACAAAACATGTGGCCCGGCCTGGCAGCTGGTTCAACTTTTGTTCCCGCCGATCACCTCAGATCAGCCTCCACCTGGCTTTATCCATTCGGCAATCGGTCGCGATCCTCGCGAACTCTGGTATTCGGACCGGTCCTGGCAGGTTTTTTGAAGGTCTATTTCTACCGCGGCAAAAACACGGTCACCGGAGCCACATACAAGGGAATGTGGGATGGAATGTCGGAAAGTCTTTACGATTCCAAAATTGCCGCAAACCACGGAATCGAAAGCTTTGCCGCTATTTTTGACGCGCCGATAAATCCGCCGATTCCAGGCGCTGATTTTTTCAAGAATGGCTACAACAGTTTCAGCAAACTGATGCCCTACAACAGCCTTCCAGACCCATCGGCGACACTCCCGAGCAATGGCATCGCCCTGAACCTTATTTTCGACTTCATGAAGTATAAGCGGGCCGCTTATCCGCAACTGCTTTCTGCACCAAGCATCTGCGCACTTTCTTATGACGCTGAAAGATTTTTGGTTCCACAGTCAGACGAAATGAGAACCTGCCCGGTAAAGGGGATTCACCCCTACGATGAAACCGGAATTTATTTTGAAGAAAACGGTCAATACGACCCAAACGCTTATCCCGACAACTGCTATTTTTACGGTGATTTAAGTTCATTAACCGTTTTCAATTCAAATCTTTTTTCGAATCGCATCACCCATAAAATCGACCTAAAATCATGCGCCAGCCTGGCCGAGGAACAGGACGCCCTGGAAAAGTTCCTTTATAAAAAGATCGGCAATGGCCCGGGCGCAAGAAATGAAACCGACAAAACCGGCATATTTTTAATTAAAAGAAGGATTGGGGTTACCGACAGCTATGCCGATGCCCTGAAAATTTCTTCGTTGCCTCTTACAGTTATGCAGCCACAGATAGTTATTTTCGACCGGGGCAGCATGATCATCGAGCACGACATTACAGCCAACATGGTTGATGGCGCGCCCGAAAAATTATTTTCACTTGCTTTACTCAATGGCAACTTTTACCTGCACGGATCAGGATTTACCCGAAAGATCCACGCTTACCTGATTTCTTTAAACCCCAACTCGGGTCGCCTGCTCAAACCACCGACGCCCGGTGGGCCGCAGTCTTTCGAGATCCATGGTGGACTCGCACTTACCGAAATAGGCCTTTACGAAGATCCAATGACCGATCCAAAGAATTACCTCGGCAGCACAATGCTACATTTCACCAATGGCGGAGAAATTAATTACAACCCGCGATTCAATCCGTCTTCTCCAGCCTATCTGAATTCGCGGGTATTTGTCATTGAAGACACCGCCGGGAAATTTTCGATAGAAGGAGCCGGATCATGAAAAAGCTTCGTTTCGGCCTTTCAATGGTAGAAATCATGGTCGCGGTTTTCATCATCGGTCTGGCCGTAGGACCCCTGATCGGAGTATTGAGTTCTTCGAACAAAATGAGTAACGCTTCGATTTATGAAGAAACAGCGGTTCATTATGCCAGGGAAATTTCTGATCAACTGCTGCGCCTGGCACCAAATCTTAATGACATTGTCGGTGACGCGCAAAGTTTGACCGGTGATTCAAGCCTGAACCTGGCCAGCATACTTAATGACAATGGCTTTCGTAGCAAGCTTGAAGATCATTTGCCGGCGGCCGAAGCGATTCCATTGCAGGTGAATGGGAATGAACTGCCGGTACGCCTTCTCATATCACCTCTCGACCCGGCATTTACCAAACGCCGGATAACTGCCACAGCACTCGACACATCTTCAAACACACTTTTGAAGGTGGACCGTTTTTGGAAAGTGAAAATTGAGCTGGCATGGGTCGACAAAAATTCAGGAAGGGACAGTCCGCGCAAGGTTGTGATGACTGTTCTGCTGAAGGAGGGCTGATAAATGAATATTTCTTCGAAAAGAGCAGCCTTCACTTTCGTTGAGGCAATTATTGTAACGGTCATCGCCTGTTCGCTGATGATAGCCATTCAGGCATTTTTCTCGCATGCGGTGCGCACGACCATGAAAGGGCAGGACAACCTGGATTCAATCAGGGCGGCGAGTCAGATTTTTTCCAGCCTGCGCAAAGATATGCTGACCTTCACCTCGCTATCGACACAGGGGGCGATTTCAACCATAGGTTTAACCAGCACGGAAATTCCTGCTACAGCGACTTTTTCGCAAATTCTCAGAATAAAGAAACCCAAAGAAGTCGTGACTTATTCTCTGGTAAATTCCGGCAGCAAAAAATTCGTTGAAAGAGTTATGCAAAGCCCAGATTACCCGACACCGCAGCGCAAACTATTTGGCGTGCCACGAATGAAGGATTTCGGAGTTATGTATGTTCGGACTCCCAACAAGGTTAATTCAATGATCAAGGGAGCAGGTCAGTTGCTGGTGAAGCTTGCAATCGATTCAGAGAACGAAAGATTTGCCAGTAAGGAACTTAACCTGACTTCTGTTTTCTTTTCTGAAAGACTGGCAGATAGTGACTGGAATTATCTGGATTTTTAAAAAATTTGTAACCTTTATTGTTATTTTTTCATAAATGAAAATAGATGATGGAAATGAGGTAAATGAATGAAAGGGTTCGTAAAATCAGTTTTTTTTCTGCTGATTGCATTTTCAGTCCTTTCAGGGGCTTGTCTGGCGCAGGGAACAAGCAACCAGAATCCCAACAACCAGAATCCGGTAGCGACGACCACTGAAGATCTGAGTTCCATGAGCTCAACAAGGGCAAAAAGTCAAAATGAAAAGGCCAATGAATCGGCATCTGGATACACCCAGGATGAAGATACCAACAGCCTTGAAAAAGCGGTTTCAACCTTCAACGAACAATATTGTCCGCCGGAACCACCGATACGTCAGATCGACCAGGAAGCTTTGCTCAGGCTTATAAAAGCCGAACTGATCATGCGCGCTGACATGAAAAAGTATGAAAAAATGGTTTTGGTAGATGGGAAAGTTTTCAAAAAAGAAGAAAAAAAAGAAGAAGAACCGCGAATAGAACCCAAGCCGCAGCCATCTCGAGCTACCAGCAAAAACCTTTTCGGCGCCATCGAAACAGCCGGCGACGAGATTGAACAGGATAAAACCCGCGGCCAAACTGAGGGAAACAAAAAGCCGGAACAGGTTCTGAAGCTTAAACGAAGAAAAATCGTCTACCGTGATAAATACAACCAGCTAAAAGAGATGGAAATCCATTCTCCGCCAAAATTTCCCGCCAAAAAGAAACAGGTGGTTGGCAAAAGGGGACGCAAAATCAAGGATTTCGCAACGACAATAATGGTTCCCAAGGATAACGATGGAGAAAAAAGTGATTTATCCGCCTTTGATGAGATGCCTTCTGCAGATGCATGGATAGAAGAAGGTAACAGTCAGGGCAGCGGAAAGTAATACAGTAAATTTCTAGGAGGAGTTTTTATGGGAAAAAGGAATTGGTTCTTGAGTATTTTTCTGATGCTGTTGCTAACAAGCATTACTGGTTTTGCCCAGAGTAGTGACAACAATACTCCGGGCACAGCAGCGCAGAATGATTTAACCACCAGCCAGCAAGAAGGTCGCGAGAAGGTTCTCGCCGAAATCAAAGAGCGCCGGGCCAACATCCAGGAGCTGATTAGACAAGGTGAGCTCAGAGAAGCAGAAGTTAAAATTTCCGAGCTTTTCAATGTTATAACTGATGTTCCTGATCAATATCAGCAATTAAAAGAAGACATCAGCAAAAATGAAATGTCTGCACTTTCAAAAGCCATGCAGCAAAGCAATCAGAATAGTAGTGGGCAGACTGATGACCCGGCAAAAACAAAAATTGGCATGATTAAGCCTATTCTGCCGGTTTATCAGCGGGTAAAAGCCATGCGCGCCGAAATTCAAAAACTGACTCGTCAGCGCAAGTTTGCTGAAGCCGAGAAAATGGTCGAAAAAGTTAAAAGCGCATTGAAAGATATTCGCGACAAAAAGCAATACAGCGCCCTCTATGCTGACCTGCACCGTCAGGAAGTCGTCGCTCTTGAAAACGCCCAGGGAAAATATCAGAGAGCGGCCAACGCCGTGCGCACTGCGATCAAATACAACGAAATTAAAAGCGATGTTCGCCTTCTTCTCAATACCCAGGAAAAAGTCGGCCTGCAAAAAGAATGGTTTGACATCAGAGAAAATTATGAAAGATCTTTAAGCAAGCTTCTTGATGCAAGAATGCCGCTTCTCAAAGAAAAGCTCGCTATTCTTCGCCAGATGGACACCAAAAAGCGCCTTAGCGATGAAGAAATCAAAAAACTTCAGGCCCAGCTCAAGCAGATCAACGGGCGACTTCAGGCGATCAACAAAACCATCACCGAAACTCACCGCAAGTTTGCCGTGCAGCGTGATAAATTCGATAAAAAAGACATCGTTCTCAATGCTGAGCAGCAGAAGAAACTGCGCCCGCTGGTTATGGAACGCAGTGCCAAGCAGGTTCAGAGTTACAAGATGTATAAAGAAATCAATCAGCATCTGACCAATATTGCTGAAAACAACGAAATTACCTGGAAAGATCTCAAGGAAAATTTCAGCGAATTCGGCAAACTGCAGGATGAAATATGGAGCCTGCGCAAACAGCTCGACGTCCTGGCACGCAAAGCACCTTTGACCGAAAAAGATTATGCTCTGGCAAAAATGGTTCGCGCTAAACTCGAAAAAGCCATGGCCAAAGCAGAAAAGCTCATGGAAGCGATCGAAGACGCTTTTGTCGACACCAAAACCTTCAATAAGCTCACCTTGAAAGAAAAACTTGAATTCGTAAAACTTTTCCGTGAAGTCTGGTCAAAAGATCGCGAATTCAACAATCTCAAACCGACACTCGAAGATCTCTACAAGAAAATCTTCGACCAGCCGATCATAATTGATGATCCCAAACCGATCCCTATGCCGGAACCCAAACCTCTGCCGGTTAACCAGATTGCTGGAATGGGCATGGTTATTAATGAACGCGGCAATGACGGCGATCATTGGTTCATTCAGTTTGAAGGCCGATTGTATTACCCGGTGAATTTGCCAGCCAAATACCGCATCAATCAGCTCGAAGTAAAATTCTCAGGCGAAGTGACTACTCTGATTGAACCCAACTCTCAAGGTTCAGAAAACTACACCCCCGACAAATGGTGGCTCAAGTATCCTCGCCTCTCTCTCACCAGCATTTCAGCTCCGCAGCTGCCTGATGAGCCTTATGAACGTGGCACTGGAATGGCAACCCCAACCCAGGTCATTGAAGAAAATATCAACAACCAGAATCAACCCGCCAACCTGATGAACTCGTTCTAACGACAGATAATTCCGGGGCCTGCGGGCCCCGGTTATCTGCCACCATCGTTCGATGTCAAATGACTCTTTAAAAAACGCTGAGCGACAACTGATTCATAATACGCTAAGCGGTGACTCGTCTTCTTTCCAACCTCTGGTCGAAAAATACTGGGGTCTGGTTTTCTCGATTATCAAAAAATACGTTAAAGACCAGGAAACGGTTGCCGACCTCAGTCAGGAAGTATTCTTGATCGCATATTCGCGATTGCAGCAATATCGTCCCGAATTCAATTTTTCGCCATGGTTATCTAAAATAGCGGTCAATAAAGCACTTGAGTATCTGCGCCGTGAAAAACGCTCGCCAGTAGTTGATTTTGATCCAGACTTTGCCGAATGCCACCGTTTTGCTCCTGAACAAATTCTTAAACAGCGGGAGTTATTTGATGAATGTCTTGAGAAGTTGCCGGCGGAAATGCAGATCATTTTCATTCTCAGACACGGGCTTGAGTTTTCCTATGAAGACATTGCCCATGTTCTGGATTTGCCGGCAGGAACAATCAAAGGCCTGTTATTTCGAGTTCGAAACCATTTGAAAAAAATTTTTGAACAGGGTGAAAAACCTCAGCCAAGGGCTGACATGGTTTTTTCAGAAAAGTAATGCGATGAAGATTAATTGTCCAGACTCTGTCGAGCTTCAGGATTATCTTGACCACAACCTTTCCCTCGAGCAAAGGAAAGATTGCGAACAACACCTGAAAAATTGTGCTGACTGCCGACAGCGGCTTGAAACGTTCACCCAATTATACCAGGCCGGTGGCGATTATGCGGCCCAACAGCTTTCTGTCAAACCTTCACCGCGGCAAATCGAGTCGATTATGAACCGCATAAAATTGCCGGGCAAAAAAACTCAGGACTCGGCAAAAAATGATCTCATCAGCCAGTTCTTGGCCAATTTCAAATGGCTGTTTGCCCCGGCTTTTGTCCTTATTTTCACAGCAATCTTTTTACTCCTGACCAAATCCGGCCCTGAAAATATTCCCCAGCCACGGCCTTTTGCAAAGCAGTTTGATCTACAGGCCAATGTCGTTGAACCGATATTTGACCCCGGCACCATACTCAAAACCAGTGGGGATCAACAGATAAAACTTTCGGAATTTTCCAGAGTTCCGCTAAATTGCGCTGTTCAGCTACCCAAAGACGCAATGATACTGATCAGAATTGCCGACAGTCAGATGAAGCTAAATGATGAAGCGGTCTTCAGCTTTAGCGAAAAAGAAATGAAGCTTGCTGCCGGACATGCAATGATTGAATTGAACCCCCCCCATTCTGGCTTCATTATCAAGACGCCTTTTGCCGAAGTAACGCCATTAGGCACCAGGTTTTCAATTGAAGTAAAAAAACATTTTATTAAAATAGAACTGGAAGAAGGTCAAATCGCCATTACCGGAAAATCTGGCATTAAAAGAATTTTATCAAAACCTGGGCATGTTTTTGTGAATCCCGATGGACAGTTCAGCAATCGAATTCCTCAAGCACAATCAAATCCGACAGCCTCAGAGTATCGCCCGGAAATTCACAATCATCAGGCGCCGATCGACAATGGCTCACCACAACGCATTCTTGATTCTTTCTAAAAAAAGATAAGCCCGCGGGAGTTAAACCCATGGGCCCGGAAGGTCTGCGAGACTTACCACAGCCTCGCAGAGGCAAGGAAAGGAATCAAGCCTTAGATACGTTCAATGGCCACAGCCACGCCCATACCACCGCCCACACAGAGGGTAGCAAGGCCTTTTTTGAGGTCAGAACGCATCAATTCATACAACAGTGTCACGAGAATGCGAGCTCCGGAGGCACCGATGGGATGTCCGAGGGCAATCGCGCCACCGTTGACGTTGGTCTTAGCGGTGTCGAGACCGAGTTCGCGAATAACAGCCAGCGATTGAACTGCAAAGGCTTCATTCGCTTCAACACGGTCAAGATCTTCAATTTTCCAGCCGGCCTTTTCAAGAGCCTTTTTGGTTGCATTAAC
>CAZTHA010000016.1:0-26803 GCA_964613435.1 uncultured bacterium | reverse complement strand
TCTCAATCAGGCCCAGCGTCAGGCAGTCGAGATTACTGAGGGGCCCTTGCTGGTCGTCGCCGGCGCCGGTTCCGGCAAAACCAAGATGCTTACCGTTCGCATCGCTTATCTTGTCGAAAAATGCGGCGTTGCTCCTGAAAGTATTCTGGCGGTCACCTTTACCAATAAGGCTGCCCGCGAGATGCGCGAGCGAGTCAGATCGCTGGTCGATGGCGCCGAAAAAATTACCCTGACCACTTTTCATTCTTTCTGCTGTCTGCTGCTGCGCCGCTGGCACAAATACGCCGGTTTCGCCGATGGCTTCACGATTTACGATGAATCTGATTCTGAAAAGCTGATGAAGCAGGTGCTTAAAAACCACAAGATCGATCCGAAGCGTTATTCGCCGAGAAATATGCTCAATCTGATTTCCGGCGCCAAAAACGAACTGGTTGGTCCCGAAGAATACCGGGAGTTTGCCGGCGGAGCTTCATTGGCTGCCGAAACCGTTCAAAAGGTTTATCGCGATTATCAGCAGGCATTGCAGACTAACCAGGCCGTTGATTTTGACGATCTGATTTTCAAGGCATTCCGGCTGCTACAGGATAATCCTGAATTGCTGCAGCGCTTGCAGAATCAGTACCGCTATTTCCTTGTCGATGAATACCAGGATACCAACCATGCCCAATACCGTTTGATTGCGCTGATGTCCTCGAAGTCGGGCAATCTCTGCGTGGTTGGCGACGAAGACCAGTCGATTTACAGCTGGCGTGGGGCAACGATCAGAAATATTCAGGATTTTGAAAAAGATTTTGCTGGCGCGAAGGTGGTCAAGCTCGAACAGAATTACCGTTCGACCCAGGTCATTCTCGACGCGGCCGGTGAAGTGATCGCCAGAAACAAAAGCGCTCACCCCAAAAGGCTCTGGACCGACAAGAGCGGTGGCGAGCATCTGGTCTTTGCGCGCGCCCAGGATGACCGTCAGGAGGCCGAAAGCGTTGCTGCACGAATAGTTGAGCTGGTTAACAAGGGCTATGCCTATTCGGACTTTGCGGTGCTTTTTCGTATGAACAGCTTGAGTCGCAGTATCGAACAGGTTTTGCAGCGCCACGGCATTCCCTACGAAATGACCGGTGGCACCAAATTTTTCGATCGCCGTGAAGTGAAGGATATTTTGGCCTATCTGCGAGTTATCGCTAACCTTAAAGACAGTATTTCGCTCGAAAGAATCATCAACACGCCGCGGCGTGGCATTGGCCCGGGTACTATCGACAAGTTGAACGAGGGTGGTATGGTTCCGCTATGGGACGGCGTCGAAGCCGAGGCCAGAGCAAATGCCAATTCAAAGGTCGGAAAATTTTACCGGCTGATGGAAAGTTTTATCGAAGCTTCCCGGGGCATGCGGGTCTCGCAGCTTTGTCGCAAGATTCTCGATGATATTGATTATTTCAAGTATCTGCATGACGATGATGCGGAAACCGGAGCTGACCGCCAGAACAACGTCGAGGCGCTGGTTTCCGATATTCGCTATCAGGAAGAGGACAACCCGGAATTGACGCTGAGCGAGTATCTGGCTACGGCAGCTTTACATTCTGACCAGGATGACATTCATGAAGATCAGCAGAAAGTTCATTTGATGACTCTGCACAATGCCAAGGGGCTTGAATTTCCGGTGGTTTTTCTCATGGGCATGGAAGAGGGTATTTTCCCGCACCACTCCTCGAAAGAGGCTCCAGAGCAGCTCGAAGAAGAAAGAAGGCTGGCCTATGTCGGTATGACCAGGGCCAAAGAGCGCCTAATTCTTACTGCCGCCAGCCGGCGCATGATGTTCGGATCCTGGGGCTCTAATCCGGTTTCTCGCTTTGTCACCGAAGTGCCATCGCATTTGTATGGTCGGCAGATTGGGGCTGGCAGGTCTGTGGCGGGCACGAGCTCTGCGGGCATGATTCCGGGCGCAGTCAGCTCAAAAGTCGTCAGTCGCGGTCCCACCTTTAATTCTACGGCAAAATGGGCGCCTGAAAGAAAGATTGTCAAAGAACTTGACGATTCTACTGGAACTGAAGCCGGAACCATGATAAATTTAAGACCAGGAGTAAAAGTTAATCATGATGTTTTTGGCCGCGGCACGGTCATGGCAGTAGAAGGAAATTCTCTGTCGGACTTCAGAATAACGGTTGGCTTTGAAAGTAAGGGAAGAAAAACATTACTGTTGCAGTATGCAAATCTACAGGTTATAAAATAGCGATAAAGCAATTAGGAGGTCGACGCAAATGAGATTTCTCAGATTCGTATGGAAGCTTTTCATTATGGCCAGTGTTTTCGGTATTGGTTACATAATCGGCCGTGAGCACAGCTTTGAAGAAGAAGAAATGTGGGAAGAAGAAGCCGAAAAGCTTGATAAGCCCGAGAAGCCTGAAGAAACTGACAATGGCCAGGAGTCAGAAGTTGATTTCGAACTCGAAGATGCCGAAGCTACCAAAGTTTCTCTGGTTGGCACATTCAATGACTGGAACAAGACTGCCAATCCTATGAAAAAAGAAGATGGCGTCTGGAAATGCACTCTGAAGCTCAAACCAGGAAAACATGAATATCAATTTGTCGTCAATGATACCGATTGGATCGTCGACCCCAAATCGGACAAAAACGCCAATAACAAATACGAAGGTAAAAATTCGATAATTGAAGTTGGCTGATTGTTTTCTCACCTGCTGAACGTCATTCCGTAGATTCTGTGACCGCTAGTTATTCTACTTAAGTATTCAGTATTAGAAAGTTAAAGCAAATGGTCAGGAAGATTTATCTAGAAGAAGTCTGTGACCGGGAGAACCTGAAAAGTTTTCTTGGTCGCTTTCGTCGTTTAACCGGATTGAACATCGTTCCGTTCAATGATCGTGGCGAAGTCGTCATCGGCCGTCTTGAAGATATTTTCACCGGACTGGCTGATGCCAGCGAATTCGTCGAATACCCGACTTCAGATTTCATCGAGCGCCCTGATGGGTCGTTCGTGCGTTTGATGAAGCTCAATTACAAGGGCAATCTTTTCGGGGCCGTTCTCATGGGCCCCTACATCAGTCCTGACAAAGAATATTCCGGCAGCGAAAGCCTGCCGACGCTTACCGATGAGCAGATCGAGGCCGCGGTTGAATCTATCGACAGCTTTTTTCTGCAGATGATCGACCTTGCCTCTGAAAAAGAGTCGCTGGCCAGAAAAGAAAAGATTCTGTCGGTTCTTGAAGAGGCCTCGAATATCATCAATTCAAGTCTTGAATTCCAAAATCTGCTTGAATTTTTGATGGATATTGCGATCGAAATCACTGGAGCCACTTGCGGTGCGCTGTTGCTGCGTAAAGATAACAAAAATTATCTTGAAGTTGCGGTGGCGCGTGGCAAATACCCCCAGGAAGTGAAAAAAATCAGGGTTCCTTTCGGGCAGGGTATTACCGGCTGGGTCGCCCGCAACAAAGAGACTTTGAACGTGCCCAACGTTTTGCTTGAGCCCAGGTATATCGAAACTCCCGAAACTATTTATTCGGAAATGGGCGTGCCGTTGCTGGTTGGCGAAAAGCTGATCGGGGTTATTGCCGTAGATTCTTCCGAGATCAACGCTTTCTCGAAAGACGATGTTGCTTCGTTGAATACTTTGGCGTCGATGGTCACCAAGGTTCTGGAAAACGCCCGCCTGCTTACCAACTCCAATGAAAAGCTCAAAGAGCTGTCCCGTCTCTTTGCCATCTCAGAGGGCCTGTCAGTCCGATCTATGGCTCGCGAAGGTTATTGTATGCTGCTAAAAGAAGTTTGCGACGCTCTTGACAGCAGTGCTGCCTCGCTGATGCTTTTCAACAGCGATAATGAAGAATTGGTAATGAAAGCCTCCTATGGCCTGCCCGAAGAACTCGACAATTTGCTTATCAGCTTTGGAAAAGGTTATCACGGCTGGGTTGCTGCCCAGCGCAAGCCTCTGCTGATTGCCGATGTTCAGCGCGACAATACCATTGCCCGGCATTCGTTTCTCGATCAGTTTGCCAGAGCGCTTCTGATTGTGCCGCTCTGCTCTTCCGATGACAGATTTATCGGGACACTGGCTATTTATCATACCGAGGAAAGTGAATCTGTAACCGAATCCGATCAGGACCTTCTTTCGACCTTCGGTCGGATTTTTACCTCACATTTTGAGAACGAGCGTCTGTTTTTAGATTCGAAAAGAAAGCTCGATTATCTTTCAACCCTCTACAAGGTTGGCTATTCAGTTTCGAAAACTCTTAACATTTCCAAATTGTTCGACACCATTTTGCAACAGGTCCAGGAAGTAATGGACGTGGAAAACTGCTCGCTGATGGCTTATGATGAACTCAATAAAGTTCTGACCCTCGATGCTGCCATTGGCCTGCCAAGCAACATGGTTGGTCAGGTCCAGGTAAAACTGGGCGAAGGCATTGCCGGATGGGTCGCCCAGAATCGCAAGCCGGTTCTACTCAAAGATATTTCAAAAGATGTGCGTTTCGCCAATCATCATGGTCGAATGGATTACAAGACCAGATCCGTTCTATCTGTGCCGATTTTGCATAACCACCTTCTTTTGGGGGTTCTGAACGTAAACAACAAGCGCTCGGGTGATGCCTTTTTCGAAGACGACCTGAACCTTTTGCTGGGTATCAGCGGTCAGATTTCCCAGGCTATTGCCAACGCCAATCTGCACGAAAAAACCGATATGCAGGTTGCCGAACTCAGTCTTATCCAGGAATTGGGCAAAGCTATCAATTCTTCACTTGATCTGGATTCAGTTCTCAACTACTTCATCGACATGACGACGCGAATTACCGATTCTGATCGGGCGACCTTGATGCTTTTCGATGATGTGACCCAGGAACTCTACGTCGAAGTTTATCGTGGCTTTGATGATAATGGTGTTAATGAGCTGCGCCTGAAAATTGGTACCGGCGTGGCTGGTCAGGCGGCATTGCACCGGCGCCCGATTCGTATCGAGAACACCGGAAAAAGCAGCGAATATAAAGAATTGCCAAAAGTCGGGCGAAAAACTGACCTGACCCTGATTTCTGCTCCTCTGGTCAACAAAGATAACCTTGTCGGGGTTATCAACTGTGAAAGAGTGCTGACCAAGAAGGGCCCATTTACTCCTGAGAACCTTGATCTGCTTGAAACACTGGCTTCTCAGGCATCTATTGCCATTGAAAACGCCAGACTTTATCACAACCTTCTCAACGTTTACCTTGAAACGATTCGTTCATTGGCCGCAGCCATCGATGCAAAAGACAGTTATACGCATGGTCATTCGCGCCGCGTAACTGATCTGAGCGTGGGCATTGCCCTGGAAATGGATCTGGCCAAATCTGAAGTCGATACCATTCGCCATGCTTCATTGCTGCATGACGTCGGCAAAATCGGCATTTCCGAACAGATTCTTCTCAAACCAGGCCGCCTCACCGATGAAGAATTTGAGACCATTAAATCTCATCCCCATATTGGTGCCGGCATTCTTAACTCAATTGAATTTTTGAAAAATGTCTGCGAAATTATCAAGCATCATCATGAAAGATATGATGGCCGCGGTTATCCGGATGCTCTTGCTGCTGACGAGATTCCGCTGGGATCAAGAATCATCTGTGTCGCCGACTCCTTCGACGCCATAACTTCGAACCGACCTTACCGCAAGCCAATGACATTTCAGGAAGCGGTTGATGAAGTCGTAAATTGTTCCGGCAGTCAGTTCGACCCGAAAGTTGTTGAGGCATTCGTGCGCTTGCGAAAATCCAGGTATTGTCCGCCCTGGTTTAAAGGTGAATACCTTGATTTGACCCTCGCCGATCAATTTCCTCTCGAAATTTGATTTAAAATAAAGATTTTCCTTGCGCTGAATTCGACTTTTAATTAGTTTCCCCTCAGATCTTAATTTCAGGAGAAGGGGAAATGAAAAAAATTCTGTTGTGTGCTTTGCTGGCGGCGATGCCGTTGAGTGCATTCGCCTGGGAACGCTCCTATGTCGGTTTGCGGGAAAAGGCTGACTACAACAAGGTTACGACTGTAGAAATTCTTGGTTGGAATTCCAGCCTCGATGGCAGCCTTAATGTAGAAGGGATGAATATCGATCTTGACCGGGATGCCGGCATGGGCGATGAAAATCGCTTCGGGCTCAAGATTTCGCATGTACTTTCTGGTAAAAGCAGCATTTCACTTGCCTACATGAGTAATGATCACAGCGGGAACGTAAATAAGGTTGTCACCTTTGACGGCAAAAACTATCAGGCCGGTGCTTCGATTGATATTGAAAACAGCTGGCTTGATTTAACCTACAGCCACAATCTGACCCGCGGCGATGCCGAAGAGCACCGCGGCAACAAACTCGAAGCTTTCTATCTCGATGCTATGCTTGGCGTTAAGTTCTCAAGTGCCGAAGTCAGTGTTGCCGGTCGCGAAAACACCCTTGCAGCTGCATATTTACAGGACAGCTGGAGTGAAGATTTTCCGGTTCCATATCTTGGCCTGGCTGCCGGTGGACAGCTTGCAAAGAATGTCTGGCTCAAGGGTCATCTTAAATATATGAATGTCAATGCCGGTGGTAATGATGCCCTGCACGCAGATTACGGCATTAACCTCGCTCTGAAACTGAATCAGAACAGCACGGTTGATGAAACCGAATGGTTCGTCGATCTGGGCTATCGCGGCGTCAAATACGACGTTGACAGCGGAAATGACAGTGCCGAACTTAAGTATACCGGTCCCACTCTTGGAATTGTTGCCCGCTTCTAAGAATAGTATATTCAGTTAAAGCCAAATTTTTACGTTTTGCCCGGATTGCCTGTGCGCCAATGTCTGGTGCCCGAGCATCCGGGCGTTTCGCTTTGAATTGCCTGCATTATTTTTTGGAATATTCTCTGACAATGCTTTACATTTCTTAGCAATAGATAATTTGCAGCCACTTTTCTAAAGGATTAGAATGTCGAAGCGGAGGAGAAAATGAAATTCAAAATCGCCGTTTTTCTATCGTTAAGTATTTTTCTGTGTCAAATTCAGGGCATGGCTCAAAACGATTCTGCACAAAAATGGACACTTAAGCAGTGTCTGCAATACGGTTTGCAGAACCATCCCCTATTGAAAATCGCTTCGAGTAATGTCGAAAGTCGCAAGGCTTCATTACGCCAAACCAAAGCCTACTGGGACCCCCGACTCGATATGCGGGCAAGCTGGAACCGGCGAAAAATAGATTCCGGGGGTGCGCTCGACGACATGGTTGACAGTACGTCAGAAAGTGTCGGTGTCAGCAAGGTTTTGCTCGATTCCGGGCAGAACAGGTTTGAAGAATTGAGTGCCCGCAGCTCTGTTAAAGCTGCCGAATCCGATCGACAGAATACCCTAATTGAAATTGCCGCCAACATCAAGAAAGCCTTTTTTTCGGCACAACAGGCCCAGGCTTTGGTGCAGGTGCGCCAGGAAACCCTTGACGGTTACCAGAAGCATCTTGAAAAAGTGGAGGGCTACGTCGAAGTCGGCACCCGCGCTCCCTATGACATCACCCGCGCCCGTGTCGATGTCGCCAATGCCCAGGTAGAGCTTATCAGTGCCAAAAGTCGCTTGAAAGTGGCTTTGGCTAATCTCGCCCGTGCGGTTGGCCTTGAAAGTGAAATCTTCGTTGCCGATTTTGAAATTTCAGCAACTCCTGCCTCTGTATCAGATAAAGAAGAACTGAAAAATAAGGCGTTTAGCCGCCCTGAGCTGCAGTCTGCCGAATTCTATATCGATTCAGCCGATGCCAGAGTCAAGGGCTTGAAGCGTAGCTTAAAGCCAGTTGTGGCAGCTTCTGCCGATTATTCATGGAACGGGACGGTTACCCCGCTGAATCGGCAGTGGTCGGCCGGAGTAAGCCTGAACTGGTCTCTTTTTGATGGTGCATTGACTCGTTCACGCATCGATGCAGCAAAAAGCCAGCTCAACAGTGCCGGCGAAGGTTTTAGAAACTTGAAACTGGTTGTGAATGCCGAGCTTGAGAATGCAATAACCGGCCTTGAAGACGCTCTTGAACGCTTTAAGGCCACTGACGTTGCCGTTCAACAGGCAAGCGAAAGTATGTTTCTTGCAGAGGGTCGATATGATGCGGGTCTAGGCAATCCAATCGAAATCAACGATGCCAGAGTTGAATATGCCCGCGCCCGAGGCAACTTTGTTGTTGCATATTTTGACAGTCTCATTGCTGCTGCGGAACTCGAAAGGGTGACCGGCGAGCTACCAATTGAATACCGGATTCAGGCTGTAGAAAAAGATGAGCAGCTTGAAGAGGAGAATAAAAAATGAAGAAGCTGGTGATCGGAGTTTTTGCTATTTTGCTGCTGGTGGCAGGCGTTGCCTATTGGTATTTTTCAGGCTCAACCAATCGTCGTGGGGCTTATATCACCGAACCTGCGACGGTTGGCAATATTCGTACGACCATTTCAGCTACCGGTTCTCTAGCCGCTTTAACTACTGTTGAAGTCGGCTCACAGATCAGCGGCAACATTCTCGAACTTTTTGCCGATTTCAACGCCCGGGTCACCGCCGGACAATTGTTGGCGCAGCTAGACCCAGCCACTTATGAGGCCCAGGTTGAGCAGGCAAAAGCCAACCTTGAAAACGCCATTGCTACCCTCAAAACCTCTGAGGCGCAGATCAAAAACCTTGAAGCTTCAATGCTTACTGCCAAAGCTGAAATTCAGGTCAGCAAAGCCAATATTCGCAAAGCAGAAGTAAACGTCGAGGAAGCCGAGCGCAATCACCGCCGTATTAAAGAACTTTTCGGGAAGAAACTAGTTTCTGCATCTGATCTAGATTCCGCCTTAACTTCTTTTGAATCGCAGAAGGCCTCGCTTGAAGGTACCAAAGCCCAACATGAATCGGCAAAGGCAAGAATAATGGCAATTGAGGCCCAGATGGAAGCAGAAAGATCTCAAATCGAAGGTGCTAAAGCCAGAATTAAGCAAATGGAAGCTCAGATGAACATTGCCAAAATCAATCTTGAACGAACCAAGATTTTTTCTCCAATCGATGGCGTGGTCATTTCCCGTGAAGTTGATGTGGGGCAGACGGTTGCCGCAAGTTTGCAGGCTCCCAGACTTTTCATCATCGCCCAGGATTTAAGGGCAATGCAGATCGATACTGCAGTTGACGAGGCTGATATCGGCCATGTTAAAGAAGGGCAGGAAGTAAGTTTCACGGTTGATGCCTATCGAAACAAGACTTTCAAGGGCGTTGTCGCTCAGGTTCGCCTTTCACCGATTGAAAACTCCAATGTCGTAACCTATTCGGTAATGGTTAACGTAAATAACGATGAATTGCTGTTGAAGCCTGGTATGACCGCAAATGTTGAAATCATTGCCGCAAATCGCGAAAATGTTTTGCGGATCCCCAACAAAGCTCTTTATTTCAAAGCCACCGGAAAAATGGCCGAAAAGCAGAAAGAAATAGTCGATGAACTGGCAACAGATACCTTGCCAATCTGGATTAAAGCAAAACGTCCAGAACTGCGAACGATTAAAATGGGAATTTCAAATGATGAATTTATCGAAGTAGTTTCCGGCGAGATTAAAGAAGGCGACCAGGTCATTATCGGTTTCGATGGTAATGCCGAGAATGGCGGTGGCGGGCGAGGTGGTCTCAGCATCAGAAGTGTCCGACGAACGACAAGAAGGATGTAGCATGACACAAGCGCCATTGATCGAAGTTAAAGACCTGGTCAAAACCTATTTTATGGACGGGGTTTCAGTTAAAGCTCTGCGCAAATTGAATGTCAGCTTTGCTCAGGGCGAATTCACCTCGATAATGGGCAGTTCTGGCTCGGGAAAATCGACTTTGATGCACATTCTCGGTTGCCTTGATCGACCGACTGCCGGGAAATATTTTATCGAAGGCGAAGATGTTTCTGAATTTTCAAAAGATCAGCTTGCAATCATACGCAATCGCAAGATCGGTTTCGTTTTTCAGGGGTTCAATCTGCTGTCGCGAACCAGCGCTCTGGAAAACGTCGAACTGCCAATGGTGTATGCCGGTGTTCCGGTTTCTGAGCGCAAGCAAAGGGCAATTGAAGCGCTTGAAGCTGTAGGTCTAAAGGGTCGCGAGCACCACCACCCCAACCAACTCTCAGGAGGGCAGCAGCAGCGCGTGGCAATTGCCAGATCGCTGGTCAACAATCCATCTGTGATTCTGGCTGATGAACCGACCGGAAACCTCGATTCCTATTCCAGTGTCGAAGTGATGGATATCTTTCAAAAGCTCAACGACAAAGGAATCTCGATTGTTTTGATTACTCATGAACCAGATATCGCTCTTTACAGCCGGCGGGTCGTGCGTCTTTCCGACGGCAAAATCGTTGATGATTATCGGGTGAAAGATCGACTGATTGCCGCTGAAGAAATACTCAAACTGCCGCGGCGTGACAATCTCGAGGAGCAGCAGGTATGAGTTTCTGGGAAATAGTAAAGCTGGCTCTCGTCAGTCTGAGCCGTAACAAACTGCGTTCT
The DNA here is from genome assembly GCA_964613435.1 of uncultured bacterium. Taxonomy (GTDB): domain Bacteria; phylum Muiribacteriota; class Ozemobacteria; order Ozemobacterales; family Ozemobacteraceae; genus DYKG01. The sequence goes on along the minus strand of CAZTHA010000016.1, from coordinate 16,322 downwards.
TTTTTAACCGCTCTGGGCATAATTATCGGCGTAACTTCAGTAGTTGCAATGGTTGGACTTGGGCAGGGCGCATACAATTCGGTTCAGGAAAACATTGCCAAAATGGGTACCAACCTGATTATGGTAATGCCTGGTTCCGCCGGCAAAAGAGGATTTCATGGCCCGCGTGGCTCGGCCACAACTTTGATACCAGAAGACGCTGATGCCATTTCCCGCGAATGCCCATCTGTAGGCATGATCACGCCGATAGTGCGTAGCAGTGGTCAGGCGGTGTTCGGCAATAAAAACTGGCAGACCAGTGTGATGGGCTGCAATGAATCTTATCTGGCGATCGCTTCCCGCGAAGTTGACCGCGGCCGATTTTTTAATGCAGCAGAAGCCAGAAGCGGGCAAAAAATTTGTGTTATTGGTCAGACTGTTGTCGAGAATCTCTTTGGAAACCTCAATCCATTGGGTCAGACAATCAGATTCAAGAAACTCCCGCTGACGGTAATTGGCGTTCTCAAAGAACGTGGCGAAACTTCGATGGGTTCAGATCAGGATGATCAGATTCTTGTGCCGTTTTTTGTCATTCAAAGGCGAATTCTTGGCATCAACCATGCTCACATGTTCAATATTTCTGCAAGGACTCCAGAGCTCGTCGACACTGCGCAGAATGAAATCGGTGAAGTTTTGCGTCGTCGACATCGGGTAAAAGAGGATGATGAAGATTTTCACATTCGCACACAGGAAGACATGGCGGAAATGGCCGGATCGACGTTGGCAATCATCGGTATGCTGCTTGGCAGTATTGCTTCAGTTTCGCTTCTTGTCGGCGGTATCGGTATTATGAACATCATGCTTGTTTCCGTTACCGAGCGCACCCGTGAAATTGGCATAAGAATGGCAATCGGCGCGAAAACCCGTGATATTCTCATCCAGTTTCTGATCGAAGCGGTAACTCTTTCATGTATGGGCGGTCTGCTTGGCACTTTTGGGGGAATCGGCCTGTCAAACCTGATCAGCTATTTTGTAAATTTCCCGCCCGATGTTTCGATTCCGGCAATAATTATATCGATTATCTTTTCAGCGGCAGTAGGTATTTTCTTTGGTCTTTATCCTGCCTGGAAAGCATCGCAGCTCGACCCGATCGAAGCCTTCAGATTCGAATGACGATCAGTTGATGTCGCCAAGATATACTCGATCAAACTTAAGGTTTGGGGTTTTCTGCAGCATCTCGATCAAAATTGCCGGATAAAGCCGAAATTCGTGCAATCTGGAAATCTCCAGCCATTCAACTCCTGTTTGCATGCTGTCTGCCTCAGTTATCGAATGTGTCAAAACTGGTGTATTCAGCTTGCAGACAAACATGAATTCGACCTGATGTATGGTTTTGTCGAATTCGGCAAACTGGTGATTGGCAGAGAGATATTCTCTGATCAGTGCCAGGTTGCCAACTTCTATTTCTGCGCCTGTTTCTTCAAGACATTCTCTTTTTAGAGCCTGATCGAGAGTCTCGCCATGTTGCTGTCCGCCACCGGGCAAAAGGTAGAAGTCGCCAAAAAGGTCGCGATTTCTGGTTGTCAGCAGGCGACCCGCTTCTACTATCAGTGCTTTGGCTGAATTACGAATCGGTTTTTTGCTAATGACAAAAGGCTGGGCTTTATTCGATTTGTTCATGGTTTTCCTGGCTGAGCGAGGCAACTTCACATTTAAATGAATGTTTCAAAAAGAAATGCATCAGCATTGCTGCAAATTTGTGACTTACCGTTTTTTCTAAACTTTTGCCGGCTTCGGTTTCAATAAACAGGCTTTTGCCACTTTCTCGCAATTGCACTGATCCAGGTGCTCCCAGCCATTTTTCAAGCTGTGAGAGATCTATTTTTTGACTCAATTCATTTCTATTTTCAGTTTCGGGAACATACAACTGGATCTTGGCAAGCTGGTCATCGGCAATTAGTCGCAAGTGTTGTAATAGTGTAAAGTTTTTTGGCAATCTGCCGCTAAGCGACGCAATTGAAGAACTCAGCGTCTGAAAATCTATTTCTGCAGCCAAAGCCGGTTTTCCTTTAAGCATGCTTAAAAAGGCCGAGAATTTCTTATTCAGGGTTGCGTCAGGATTTTTTAACCTATTTAAGGCTTCTTCAACAGAGCCTTCTGGCATCAGAATGATTTGTTCGGCGCTGAATCCCAGGTGAAAGCGCCTGCCGGCGAAAGAGAATAGCCTCACAAAATCATGATTTTCGTTGTTTGATTTGTCTGCTGAAAGAATCTGCGCCAGTTTCTGCGGGTTATAAGTGCCGAAAATCATCAAGGCGAATTTTTCAGGGTTTTCAAAGAAGAAAAACAATTCGGCCGGACGAAACTCGTCACCAACAAGAAAGTTTTTCAAATAGTCGATGCGGCATTGCCGGGTTGTCGACATCCAGGAATGATCTAGTGGCATGAATGCATCTATCTCAAAGGTAAGAGACGCCAGAGCCTGATCGCTTTCCGGTGTCGGGTCATAGATTCCGCTGCTCGAAAAATTGTGATAAAGCGCAAACGCCGGTTTTTCAAAAGGCGCTGGGCAAAATTGCTCATCTGGCTCGGGCGAATAACCTGGTAACATCGCCAGAATGAACAGCATCAACATTCCGGCCAGATAAGGTTTGATCGTTTTAAATTTTTTCATACAGAATACTGATCGGAAAAAGAGATGATTTTATTCAGTCCGGGTAAAAAAAACAGAAATTTCAGCCGATACTCAGCACGAAATGAACAGGAAAAAATGGCTTTTGCTGGCAATATTGATGATTCTGGTCACCTGGCCTGAATCAGTTTCGGCCGTGGCCTGGAAACTCAGCAAAAGCTTCTGGAGCGAAGAAGACGAAAAGGTCTACAGCAATTTCGTCGAAAAAATCTGTGACTCGAAACACGGTAATCTGACAAAATTCATTCGCGATCCTAAGGCCAATCCGCTTTATGGCGAAGAAGACAAAAAGTTCTATCTGTATGCTGATTGTGCAGATCTGCCTTACCTTATCAGGGCCTACGTGGCATACAAACTTCGCCTGCCATTCAGTTACGTAAGTGCAATTTCCGGTAAAGGCGGTGACCAGCGTTATAGCAACGGCAATCGACCTACCGACTTCAAAGATCAGGACTATTTTTCCGGTCCGCAGAACCTTTTCAGTAAAGTCACTCTGATTAACTCGGGCTTCTATCGCATGTCAGCTAAAACTGAAGAATCAGACCATTACCCGGTTAAGATTCAAAAAGAGTCGATCAGGCCCGGAACCATATATTACGACCCCGATGGTCATGTGGCAATCGTTGCCAAAGTAATGGCCGATGGACGAATTCGCGTTATTGATGGGCACCCGGATCGAACGATTTCAAAGCCCTGGTTCGGCGCAAAGTTCACTCGCGGCACTGCTGCCAATGGCGGTGGTTTCAAACGTTGGCGTCCTTTGCGTTACACTTCCGATGGTCAGATCAAGCGCACCAGTAACCGCAACCTGCCCGACTATTCGGCAGATGATCAATATCAGAAGCGATATGCCTTCGCCGGCAACAATTCAATGTCTTATTACGACTATGTGCGTGCTCGCCTTGCCGATGCCGCTTATCGTCTCGATCCGCTCAGCGAATTCCGTCACATGATGAGTGATCTTTATGAAGATATAGTTTATCGAGCAGTCGCAGTGAATGTTTGTGTCGAAAAAGGCATCAGCCGGAAACCTCATCCTGGCTCGCTGCCATGGAACATCTATGGTACAGATGGCCTGTGGGAAGAATTTTCGACGCCTTCGCGTGATGCCCGACTCAAGGTCGGTTTTCGCGACTTTTTTGAGCGAACGCGAGTAATGCTTGTAGAGACCTGGCGAAAAAGCCCGCAGCAGGCGATGCAACTTGCTGCAGCAATGCTTGAGCATTATCAGCAGGTCAGTCCCAAATTTGTCATCAGCTATCTCGATTCTTCAGGTAAAACAAGGATACTGACCTTCGATGATGTCTGTAACCGGCTGTTTCGAATGTCTTTCGATCCTTATCATTCGATAGAATATCGTTGGGGAGCAGAGCCTGATGAACTTGCTCTTTCGCCCGACGACCATACCAAAAAAAGATTTTATGAACTCGAATATCGGTTGCGCAACCAGCTTGACCGGGTTTATAACCGGAACACTCCGTTGAGCATGGGCCCGGAGCAGCCTCCTGAAGTCAGTGTTTACAAACTGCTGAACTCTTTTCTCCAGGGTCAGTTGCTTGCGGATCCGGTCGTCGTTGCCGCTGTGCCAGATGTTTGCCCCGATGCAACTTTTCCGCCAGGTATGTCGCCGGCAGAAATTCAGGCGCAAAAGCAGACCGCGAAGGCTGAAAAGCTTGCCGAGACTCAAAAGCCTGCTGTGAATGAAAAGCTTGCCGAGACTCAAAAGCCTGCTGAGGCTGAAAAGTATGCTGAAACAGAAAGAGAGACTGTTGAAAAGATTTTGCCCCAGACCCATGCAGACTCTGAGGCGAAGAATGAAATGCCGGGCAAAACCGATAATGAACATCCGACACTCGATGATTTTACCAATGAACTGTTCAGTATGGGCGACGAACTTGCAGCCATAATCATATCTGGTCGGCACGAAGCCGGGTTGGCAAAAATTCCCGAGTAATTTCAAGTTTATTCTAACGTAAATTCAGGCCCTTTCCGATAGTACCGGTGCCATTAATCCTTAACCTAAAACGGAGGTTTATGCATGTTTCTGCTTGCGCTGATTCTGGTAGTGTTGTTCTTTGTCGCCCTGGTTTCCCAACCCGAACACTGGCCCCAGAAATTCGCAAGTTTTTTGCGGGAGCATAAGCACTGATTATGGGCAGCTTCCTTAGCATCAATGAAGTCAGTCGTATCACCGGCCTGGCTACGCATACCATCAGATACTATGAAAAGCAGTTCCCCCTTTTGCTGGATGTTAAAAGGTCTAAAGGTGGTCACCGTCAATATCTGCCCCGGCATCTCGAGGCTTTGCAATCGATAATCGAGCTTTTGAAAAACCAGAAACTGAGTATTCGCACCGCCCGTGAACGCCTTGGTGAACCTGATATTGACGAATCAGGCGAAGAACTGAATCTGGCGAAGCCTGCTGCGAACAACGAAGTTGCTGAACTAAACCAGGCTCTGGTGCTTGTGCTTGAAAAACTCGACCGACTCTGCACGATTAATGAACGTCGTGATGCTCTGCTTGAAGCGCTCGTTGACAGAGCATCCGGTCAGGAATCTTTGCAGTTGATCGAACAGATCTCACGCTGCCGCAATGAGACCCGCGAAACGATGCGGATGTACCAGTCCCTGATGGAACGCTGGAAAAATTAGGATAGATAGAATGAATATTGACGTTGCCTTCACTCCCGGAGAAGTTCAGGCTTTGGCCAGCAAGGTTTGTATCGTCGTTGATGTCGTCAGAGCAACTTCGAGCCTGACAGTCATCATGTCGCGCGAGCCGGCGAAAGTTATTCTGACAACCACAATTCAGAAGGCCACAAAATTTGCTTCGCAACAAACCGTTCACCCATTGCTGTGCGGTGAAAGGCGTGGTCTGCCGCCCGAAGGCTTTGATTACGGTAACAGCCCCGTGGCTTATTCCAAAGCTGATTTAAAGGGTCGCAGCATAGTTTTTACTTCAAGCAACGGCACCCGTGCCATAGCCGACCTGGTAATGGCACCCCATGTTTTTCTCGGCTGCTTTCTGAATGCTGCCGCAGTGGTTAGCAAGGCTTTGCAGACTGCTCGCACCGGAAATTTCGACATTCTCGTGGTTTGCGCCGGTCGTGAAGAAAAGTTTGCCATTGATGATGCTTATTGCGCCGGTTATCTGGTCAGCCAGATCATGGCCTCGCTGAGTTCCGACTGTGACTTTGCCCTGGGTGACGGCGGTCAGGCCGCTTTGGGTATATATGGCTACTATCGTGACACCAGAAAACTTCTTGAGATGTCGGGGGCGGGTAGAGCGGTCATCGAGATCGGTCTTGAAGATGATTTGAATTTTCTCATGCAGCGAGACCTTTTTCATGTTGTGCCAGAATTGATCAAGAAAGACTTTCCCGAACCGGAGCATGGATTTTCTCTTCTTGCATAAAAGGCTTAATTTCGGACTTTTGATGTGATATAGTTGTTTAACTGAAAATTTTCAACTTTCGGAGCAATCAGTTAAATGTCAGAAAAGCACCCGTTTCAGTTGCGTGACCATGGGCATCAAATCATTGAAATAATCGTTCATGACCTTGATATCAAGCCAGATCACAAGGCTATAGCCACTCTGCAGCTGCTTAACAAAAAATTTGATCAGATCATTCTCTGTCTTGAAGAAACCGCTTCCCTGAATCCAGAATTATTGCCGGTTTTGCTGAAAGTCGGCGAATTTGGAGCCCTGAAAATAGTTGCCCCGGAAGCCGAACAAATCCCTTTCGATTTGCACGGCATTCTTGTTTTTAAGGATGTTTTCAGTGCCATTCGCCGTATTGCCGGCGAAAGAAATGCCGAAAAAATCCTCAAACAGATCAGCAGAATCGGCCTAACCAGAACTACAGCCTATAACCTTCTGCAGATGATGCGCAATCCTGAGGTCAAGTTCGAAGAGATCGAAGAAGTTACTTCGAAAGACCCGAATCTGGTCATGCGCATGCTTAAAACTGCCAATACCGCATATTTCAGCCGTCGTGTTCCGGTCGAGACTCTCAAGGCTGCCGTGACCTACCTTGGACTCGAAGGCATCCGCCAGTTGCTGGTGCACGAGCTTTTCAGCAGTTTCACCCAGTTCTTTTCAAATCAACGGGATAGACTTGCACACATGCGACGCTGTTCGCATCTGTCCGCTTACATTGGTAAACTTATCAAGGCTGATCTTCCCACTATTGGAAAAATGCGCGTGGCCGGACTGCTGCACGATCTTGGCTCACTGGCATTTGCCTTTTACGATTCACAGGAATACAGCAAAGTGCTAAGCCTTATCCGAAGAGAGCGCGTGAGCACTTATGATGCCGAAATGCGCATTTTTGGCGTCAGTCACCAGTATCTCGGCGCCCTTTATGCCCGTGAAATGGGTATGCCGGATTATATAGTTTCGGCGATCGAAAAGCATCATGATGCAGAAATCAACAAAGATGACCTGGTGTTGATGTCGGTTGTTTGCGCCAACGGTTTCCTGAACGAGAAAATTGAACAGATCAATCATACCGGTTACGACCATTTGCTCGAACTTCTCGCTGCTGAAATCGACGACAAAAACCCTGAATTGCAGAAGCTGAAAAAACTCACCGAAAAGCAGAGTGAATCAGATTTTAATCCTGTTTCTACCGAAGATGCCGATGATTCAGCTGGTGAAGATGGTGAAGACGACTCTGAAGCGGAAACTCCGGAAAAAGCAGCCGGTGAAAGTGATCTCCATGCAGAAATTACTGCCAAAAGTTTCAAACCCATGCAATTTTATGGGCTTTTGAAAGAAGAACTCGATCAATTCATCCTTTCAGGCGCAGGCGCACAGGGAGATTAATCTGGTCTGGACAAGATCCGCCAGTACGGTTATTCTTATATTAGATGGAGCTTTAAAGTGTACACGCATGGAGGCGTATTATGGCTACCGGACCGGTTAACAATAACCCTTATCTGCAGCAGGTTCTTTTTCAGAACCTTTCTTCTGCAAATGTTCAGCCAGGTCAGCTGAAAAGCTCGGCACAGCTAATTTCTTCCGCCTTTGCCGCCAAATCAGGAATCGCCACCATTTCTGCCAATGGCGCTAAAATCAACAGCGTCAGTTCAACAATCAGAGCATCTGGCGATATGCAGGCTTATGAAGGTTTTCAGGCCGCAGTAAGTCGTGCTGGTGCTTCGAGTGACCCTTTGCAGCTGATCAGATTTTCCAACAGTGCTGACTATATGGCCAAAAATGATGCATCTGCCTTGAACCAGGCCTTTGCTGCCCTTGGCCGCAATATCGGCAGCAACAGTAACAATCTTATCGACGGTTTCAACGCCGCCTTTACCAGTACGGTCGAAAGAGCCGGAACCGAAGGCATAGCCGCTTTCAATCAGGGCGTTGAGGCAATTGAAAATGCCGATTACTCTGGCTCTCAGGTCTCGCAAAGCGAAAATCTGCAGAAATTCTATTCTATGGTTCGCCAAATTAATGGGCAAAGCGAAGATGCAGCAGAGGCCGGCGCAGAACTCAACCGCCTGGCAAAAGGAGTAGAACTCGCACAAACCGGCGATTCGATCTGGACCTTTTTTAATGATTTTACTGGCCCAGACCCGGATTCCATCGGCTGAAAATGGTCTGTTCCAGGTTCTTTTCGAATCGACAAAGTTAAACAAAGGCTAGTCGCTTTAAACTCGGAAGTGAGCTTAGAGCGGCTTTTTTCTTTGGTTGATTTTTGCCGTCAGACTCTGCCAGTGGTTTCATTTTTCCCTGGTCATTGCGCTAAAATTGCCTGAAAAAGCTAATTGTGGTATATCTGATGATACTCTTTACAGGCATGAAAATGGCAATGATAAAAGTTTGCAGAGATTTTATCGAGCATGTTTACAACCGCATCAACGATACCAGGGTATTGGAAGCCGCGGCTGCAATCGCTTATTATGCGATTTTTTCCTTTTTTCCGCTGATTCTCTTCATTGTCGCCTTCAATGCTTCATTCTTGAAAAGTGCCGAGGTTCAGGCGCAGATTTTGAAATTTGCCGAAAACTATATGCCTGGCTCAGAAGACCTGGTGCGGGCCAATATCCGGCATTTGATCTATTCCAGCGGAGCGATGGGGGTCATGGGCACCGTCGTGCTGCTCTGGTCTGCCACTCTGGTTTTTGCGGGTTTTTCCCAGAACATCAATCTCGCCTGGACCAATTCCAAGAGCCGGCATTTTCTCACCGAGCGCCTGATCGGTCTGATGATGATAGGTATCGTCATCATTTTCCTGATCGTTACCCTGATAATCAACACTCTTTTAGACGTTTTACCGAGGTTTTTTCCTGCCTTTTTTGCAGCTTATTTCGACAAAATGTCCGGGGTTCACCAGGCATTGCTTGATTATCTGCCGTTTTTTACCACTTTTGGCCTTTTTCTTATCATGTATCGCTATGTTCCCAACGTCAGAGTCCGATGGCGAGAATCATGCGGCGGAGCGGTTTTCTCGGTGCTGGCTCTTGAGCTGACTAAAAAGATTTTTGTCTGGTATCTCTCGCTCGGAACGAGCAGCTATCAGCTGGTTTATGGGTCGCTTGGCGCGGTTGTCGCTTTTATGCTCTGGATCTACATCTCTTCGTGCATCATTTTGATCGGGGGGCATGTTTGCGCGGCAATAGCCCTTTTCTGGCGTCCGCATGAAGTCATTCCCGTTGAAGAACTGGCAAACGGCGACAACGCCGTAGCCTCACCGTCGTAGCTCTTTTTACCAGCGTTCTACCGCTTTCTTTTCACTTTTCATGGAAAGAGCAATACGCTTGCGTTCTATATCAACCTCGACTACCCTCACCATGACTTTCTGCTGAACCTTTACCACTTCGGCTGGATCTTTGACAAATCGGTCACAAAGCTGACTGATGTGTACCAGCCCGTCCTGATGAACGCCGATATCGACGAATGCGCCGAACTTGGTGACGTTGGTGACGATTCCCGGCAGATTCATGCCGACTTTGAGATCCTTGATTTCGTTTACCCCTTCAGCAAAAGAGAAGATTTCGAACTCCTCACGAGGGTCGCGACCCGGCTTGGCCAACTCTTCGACTATATCGCGCAGTGTCGGCAGGCCGACGCTTTCGCTGATGTATTTTTCCAAAACGATTTTCTTGCGCAACCCGGGATCATTGATCAGGTCAGCAACCGAACATTGAAGATCGGCGGCCATTTTCTTGACGAGATCATAGCTTTCAGGGTGCACAGCACTGGCATCGAGCGGATTTTTGCTGTCTCTGACCCGCAAAAAACCTGCGGCCTGTTCAAACGCCTTGGGTCCCAGTCGCGGAACTTTCTTCAGCTCGGCGCGACTTTTGAAAGCACCGTTTTCTTCCCGATAGATAACGATGTTTTTCGCAAGCTGAGGTCCAAGCCCGGAGACATAGCTCAATAACTGGCGACTGGCCGTATTGATTTCGACTCCGACTTTGTTGACGCAGCTGACTACGATATCATCGAGTCCTTTTTTTAGCCGGCTCTGGTCGACATCATGCTGATATTGCCCAACCCCGATTGATTTTGGATCAATTTTAACCAGTTCGGCCAGCGGGTCCATGAGTCGTCGACCGATTGAAACTGCGCCACGGACGGTAATATCTTCATCGGGAAATTCTTCTCTCGCTGCTTCAGAAGCAGAGTAAATCGATGCCCCGCTTTCATTGACGACGAGGATGACAATTTCCCCGGGCAATTTCAGGCTGCGCACGAAGGCTTCGGTTTCTCGACTGGCAGTACCGTTGCCGATGGCGATGGCCTGAATCTTATGTCGGGCAATCAGTTGCTTAACCAGAGTTGCCGATGCTTCGCGGGCCTGCTCTGATTGAGTGATGAAAATGACCGAGTTTTCGAGCAGTTTGCCCTGCGGGTCCAGGCAAACCAGCTTGCAGCCGGTGCGGTAGCCTGGGTCGATCGCCATTACCGCTTTTTGCCCTAGCGCCGGAGCCATCAGCAATTCGCGCAGATTCGCGCTGAAAACGTTGATCGCCTCTTCTTCGGCTTTTTCACGCAGGGTTTTTCGGGTTTCATTTTCGATCGAAGGTTCAAGCAGACGCTTGTAAGCATCTTCAATCGCTGTTCTTACCTGCTCCCAGCTGGGGCAGAACTCGCGCCGATAATATTTCTGAATTGCCTTGCTGACGCGCTCAGCATCCGGAACCATCGAAACCCTCAGAAATCCTTCGTTTTCTCCTCTCAGCATGGCAAGCAAACGGTGCCCGGCAACATTTTTTACCGGTTCCTGCCAGTCAAAATAATCTTTGAATTTGCTGCCTTCCTGTTCTTTGTCTTTGACCACTTTGGAAACAATAACGGCCTCTTCGAGAAAGAATTTACGCAGACTGTTTCTCACTTCGGCATTCTCACTGACCCATTCGGCGATGATGTCACGAGCGCCCTGCAGAGCTTCGTCAACGCTTTTTACGCCGAGTTCTTCATTGATGAAGTTCTGGGCCGCCGCCTGCGGCTCGAAAGAAATGTTCTGGGCAAAAACTTCCTTTGCCAGGGGTTCAAGCCCTTTGTCTCTGGCGATAGTAGCTTTGGTTCGCTTTTTCGGCTTGAATGGCAGGTAAATGTCTTCGAGCTGGTTGAGGGTTTCGGCCTTGTCGATTTTTCCTGAAAGTTCATCTGTAAGTAAGTTGCGCTCTGAAAGCGACTTTACAATTGCTTCACGACGTTTGTCGAACTCGGCGAATTGTTCGAGGCGATCGCGGATCGTTTGAATGGCAACTTCATCGAGAGAGCCGGTCCTTTCTTTGCGGTAACGGGCGATAAACGGAACAGTTCCGCCTTCTTCAAGCAATTGAGCTGTTGACATTACCTGAATCGGGCTAATTTTTAGCTCTGTGGCAATTCTGGAAAAATAATGATCGTTCATTGCGTTACCTCGCCAAATTGTTTGCCTAATCTATACCCGCGTCAGCAGCAAAGGTCAACCCCATTTTTTCGGGGGCTGGCTGGTTTGCATTTAGTCGCAGATTTCTGTCCCGGGAAGCTCGATTTAATCCTCTATCAACTTCGCAGTCACAACCATTACAATTTCATTGTCATTGCTTGAAGAATCTTTCCCTCTGGCCAGCCCACCAAACAACGGAATATTACCAATAACCGGAATCTTTGTCCTGGTTTCTCGATCTTCTTTGTTGATAAGGCCACCCATAATGATTGAATCCCCGTTCTGAACTCTTAAAGTGCTTTCAGCTTCTCTGGTGCGTATCTGTGGGTAACCCTGCTTGGTTTGTGAAACCACAGAGCTGACTTCGCCCTTTATTTTCATGTTTATTCCATGCTCTGGCCCCACATTCACATCTTTAACCGTCATTTTTATGCCGACATCAACCCATTGAAGCTGTGTGTTTAATTTTAAAACCGACCCTGAATCAGTTGTGGCAGTGGCTTCAACTTCAAGCGGTATTCTGTCGCCAATGGTCACCTTCGCCTCTTCCCCTTCAATGACTCGCAAATTCGGTTCTGCCAGTATCTTTGCATCTTTGCCTTCGTTCAGAACCCTTAACAATAAAGGCAATGTGTCTTTATCATGGAACTGCTTGATTTCATCATAACTGTAAGCGCTCTTGTCCAGATCGATACCAAGGGTTTTAAGCTTTGATCTTGAAATTTCTGCCAGTCTGAAGCTTATCAGAACCTGTTTTCGTTTCTTTCCAAGAGCCTTCAGAATCTCTTCAGCCTGAGCAATGTGCCCTGGTCTCCCGATCAAAACCATGTTTCTGTCACCGGCAACTTTCAGTTGCGGCAAGGCCGCTGTGATTGAAGTTCTGGCAGCGTTTACATCGATATCACCCAAAAAGATCTCTTTGTGTATTATTTTTTCTCGCTTGTCGAGCTCTTTAAATACCTGTGCCAGTCTTTTCCGATCAAGAGCCGGGCCCTCGATGAAGCAGGCTCCGGTATTGCCCAGATCAGCAACCGTTGCCCGGTTTTTCATCGAACCGGCTATCTGTGCCATCTGCTTGAAATCAAGATTTTCCGGGTAAAAGACTTCATTGCCCCAGCAGGTTTCATTGCGCCAGTCTTCAATTCTCTTTCTCATTCCGATGTTTTTACTGCTGAGCATTATACCGTTCTGGGTTATCTGAGTTGCTTCAAGATTCAGCTCTTTTACTGCCAGTTGTGCTTCTGCCTGTGTCATTTCAATTATGGTTCCTGCTTTGCCGGCCTCCGGCAACTTCGCCGTCAATTTCCTGGCATCGTTAATCTGGTCTTCCGGTCCGATGATGACCAGCTTATTGTTTTCACCGGGCATGATCGATGTTTTTAACCCCGGCATCGCGTTTCTGAGCATATTGCTCAACCATTCTGCATTGAAGCCATCAGGAATCTGAATTATAACGGGGCTCATGCCGCTTTTATAGCGTGAAGCTTTTTCCGGCGGAAATACGATCATGGTATTATCGCCTAGAGCGCAGGTTTCAAGATTAATCGTCTTTAAAACAACCTTGAAGGCCTCTTCTAACGGCAGATTATTCAGATGCGCGGTAATCTTGCGCTGACTCTGTACCGATTCATCGAGAAAAATGTTACAACCCTTTTCTTTTGCATACAGCTCTATCAGCTGGCTCAGAGGTGCGTCAGCGAGTTTTAGAACCGCTGCCGAAGAACTGCCGGTTATCGTTAAAGCCAGCAAAGCTGTTGTAACAAGCTTTTTGAATTGATGTTTTCTCATTTTTTCTCCATCTTCACTGTCCATTCAGTTTCTTTGCCGCCAATTATCAAGCTTAAATGCAGCTCATCGGCATTTGCATTTTTTATTATCGAACCGCCCGGTGTTTTATCGCCGCAATTCAATACGGCAAACTTTCCCCCCGTTTCGATAATTACGCTGGCAGTTGCTTCAGCAGCAAAAAAGCCGATGTAACGAATATTTTCTTTATGAATTACTGGTTTGGGCGAAGCCGTTCGTGGTAGAGCAAAAGGTTTTCCGCCATGAATCGGTGCATAATTTTCGCTAAAATCTCCGGGTATTGGTGCGCTTTCCTGGGTCGGCATGTATTCCCATCCGCCCTTTCTTACTGCAATTTTACTTTCAAATTCCCAGCGCTCTTCATCGGCTTGTTCAAGTTTTATATGCTTAATCAGCACCGCCTTGTCACCGATGACACTGTTTAAAACCGTGCTGATGTTATTGAAGCTTCCGGCTCCCTGCAACTTCAGCTCCGGAATTCTTCCCGAAAGCTGGGCGGCTTCTTCAGTTTCTACGCCGAGTCTGCTGCAAAGCTGGGTAAGTCTTGGCAGCAATGCAGCCCCATCTGCTTCGGGTGGCATTGCAATACAGACCTTTGCTTTCTCTACCCATTCAAACTGTTTTTTTAAGTCCGGCAGCAGTTTTTCTGTTTCAACAGCTTCATTTTGAACTGTTTCGATATCGCCATTAAAGCCGATGAACCCGAAGGCCGCAAATGCCATCAGGTTGGCAGCAATCAGCAAGAATTTAATTCTGCTCAGTCTGACCATACGAACTGAATCTGCAGAAGATTCTCCTCTCTTCCCGTTACGCTTAAATTGCCGCGCTGATTGAAATGACCGTTTAACCAGCCTGTTACGCCATTCAAATCCGGTGCAGTCAGTAAAATCCGTCCGCCGGTTAAATCCGCATTGTAAGATAAGAATCTGACATTGTTTGGGCAGTCTTTCTGTAATTTCGCCAGCCGATTCAGCGGGCTATTGCGCCGATCGGTAAACCAGTTGTTTCGCGCCGCAACCTTTCCCGCCAGCTGCTTCAAATCAGCATTAGTCTGCAGATTTTCCTTTTCAGCTTTCAGAACTTCAAGCCTGGTAACTGCAGCATCAAAGTTCTCTCGCCGCCGCGTAACATCTTGCAACCGAATTCCAAGCAAAACCAGCTGTATAACAAGAATGATTGTTAAAACAGAATTTATATGTTTTCCGGCATTGATTATCTCTGCCGGTTTGTAAGCCAAAAGATTGGTTCTGATCATTTAATGCGACTATCGGCACAATCAAAAAAAATGTTGACGAAACCATTTTAAATTTATAGCATCGTTTTAAAGAGAAGAAAGTTGGCGCGAGGATCTGAGAAGACGCGGCAAATTTTCCCAGAAACCCTAATGCTTATTGTGCTTCTTTTCACATCGGTAAGTGTTTACGCCTTTTGTAGGGAATAAAAATTTCCAAAATCTTTAGAAATTTTATTCTGATTGTTTTAATGCATTTTATTTTCTTTATTTGGAGGACTTATGAACAAAGTTGCCAAACGTCTTTTTTGTTCTGGCAAAATTTTAATTTTGGCCATAATTCTTTTTCTATCTTTTTCTTCCCATGTCATTGGAGCTCCTCGAAATAATTTTTCCCCTTCTAAAGCATTAACCACAGAGGAGCTTTTTGAATATATTGCTGAAAATCGGAAATCTTTGAATTCTAAACCAGAATTAAAATCATCTCGGTCTTCCGTTTTTCGAACAAGTTCAAATGGATTGCCCGGCTACATACTTCTTGACGACATCCAGGAAGACAGTCTTACAAGTGGTCGCTGGTACAAAGAAGAAAGTTTTTCTGACATACAAGGTTATTATTCAGGCTACTTTTATCAGGATATACTTGAGCTTTGGTGGGAATTTTTACCGCCCGCCGAAGGTTACGGCCTGCTTCAAGAAATTTACTTTCCTACAAGCAGTTATTTTTTTAGACCGCCTGAGTTTGGAGTGCTGTCTAGAGATTTTGTATTGGATAAAAATTATTCCACTGATAGTAAAGTTGCTTTCTATTTAGAAAGCTCCAGTTCTGGGCGTTGGGACGGGTTTGTTTCAGCAGTTCGAGTTCAAGCTTTTAAAGATAATCTATTGCTGGGTGAAAGGTTTGTGGGCGATTATTCAACCGATCCAATTTACCCCTTAAGCCCTGTAAATCCGATTGCAGAGGATCCCAATCTTATTCATACGGATCGCTGGTTTTTTAATGGCCTTGTAGAAATGCCCATGTCTTTTATCGATCAACCATTTAATAAGATAAAAGTAAGTCTGTATAATTATTGGCATGGCCATGGTCCTTTTTACTCTTATGTTTTGATTGACCATATTATGATCAGTGGGAATGCTTCTAATACAGAAATATTATCTGTTGAAGCTATCCCGGAAAAATTATGGATTGATGAAAATGGCGCGGCCTCTGGTCTGGTATTTAGAGCAATCACTTCTGACCCAGCCACAGTTACATTTAAAATAAGAAATATTAATGAAACCGATTTTACAACAATTGGTGAAGCTGGGACTAAAGAATACAATTCAGAAAATGTCGCAAAGCTTTCTTGGTGGGGATATCCAAATATGCCCGAAGGCTTATATTATCTTGAAGCGTCAATAAATGGCTCTATAGCAACATGTTCTTTTGAAGTGATTGAAGTTGGGGTAAATTTGATTGGTCTAGGTAAATGGATGAAAGACAAGAAAGACCCTTCAGCCAATTTGCCTCCATTTGCAGTAGCAGAGGAATGTCCTCCGAACTCTTGGGAAGAAATTCTTTCTCTTCCAAATGGCTACTTTGAAGCTTTATCAGTTAGTGATCCAGTTAACACATCATCTGGAAATTTTGCACTTCCGGAAGTAGACTTTACCCTCAAAGATCGCCGATCATTTGCTGTTGCCAGAATCTACAATTCTCTTGATCCAAAAATCGGTGCTT
>CAZTHA010000015.1:0-27810 GCA_964613435.1 uncultured bacterium | reverse complement strand
ACTTACCATCGTTTACTCTTCTGAGGGTCATTGTCGGCAGTTCTTTGAAAATGCCCTGATCCCGCTTGTAGCCGGCTGTGTCTACGTTGGCGAGCTTGTTGGCGACCATATCCTGCCTGATGATTTCGCACAGCATCGAAGAAGAAGAAGTGTAGATTCCTCTGATCATGATTGCTTCCTTTCATGTTCGCCACTGCAGTTGCCAACCCGCGCCAGTATTTCTTTGCCGATCGGATTGTTGCCAAAGGCCAGTTCCTGGGCCAGATGGGCATGAAGGCATTTTACTCCGCTGATATCCATGCTTCCGGCAATTGTGGTTCTTGTAAGGATCATCTGAATATGCTGGGGAATCTCTGCTCCGAGAATCTCCCGGGCCATATTCATTCTGATCTCGCTGATTGCCTTCTGGCCATCGATGAATTCCTCGCGGAAGCCTTGTTCTTCCTGCAGGCGAGCCGAGAAAATCCTTATCAGGCCATCCTGTTCCAGGTGCGCGGCCTTAAGCTTCAGTTCTGGACAAACCAACCAGAGAAAGGTCGGAAAAGGCTTCCAGATTTCATCTTCCTTGAAAACTGGATCAGCCAGCAAAACCTGTGGTGAACCGTCCGGGCATCGTGTTTTTACCATGAACGGAGTTCTTGGTTCGCGCCCAAGCAGTTCAAGCGATTTTTGCAGGTCCTGTTCTGTGATTTTAGTTGTGTTTGCCAAAATGAATACCTTCCCTAAACGAATTATCGGCAAATGCGACAATGAAATTTAGGGAAAAATTAAATTTTTCTATTGATCAGAAAGAACATCGACATTCTGCGCTTCTGAACTGAGTAATTTCTGGCAGTTTTTTACCGGCTGGAGTAGAATTTTTTAATTGAAGATAGGAGCCTTTATGAGTCTGAAATATCTTACCGCCGGCGAATCGCATGGCCCCGCTTTATGCGGCATTATCGACGGAATTCCTGCCGGAGTGGAAATTGAACCGCAGGATTTTGATCTGCTGATGAAAAAGCGCTGGGCCGGTTATGGCCGTGGCGGCCGGCGTAAAATCGAAACTGACCGGGTTGAAGTTCTTTCAGGAATTGTTAACGGCAAAACCATTGCCAGCCCAATTTCTCTTCTGATAAAAAATCAGGACTATCAGCCCCACAAAAGTCCAATGGCACCATTTGCCGAAGCAAACGAGCGTTTGGCTGTCAAAGTTCCTTTACCCGGGCATGCAGATTTTCCCGGATTGATGCGGCATCGCTTCGATGATTGTCGTCTGGTTCGCGAAAGAGCCTCGGCAAGAGAAACGGCCATGCGAACTGCGCTCTCGTTGCCGGCCAGAAATCTGTTGCAGGCCCTCGACGTCAGGTTCTTCTGCCTGGTTGAATCTATCGGCGGCATCGATGCAAAAGTCGATTATCTGCAAAATATTGAAGAAATGGCTCAGGCGGTAGCTGAAAGCTCTGATTTGTTTTTAACCCCTGATCATAAGGTTTGTGACCGCTGGCGTGAAATCATCGACAAGGCACAGACCCTCGGGAACTCTCTTGGCGGAACTGCCGCTGTCGTCTTCTGGAATTTGCCGATCGGCCTCGGCGGTTATTCTCAGGCTGATCAGCGCCTCGATGCCCGCCTGGCTGAAAAAATCATGAGTATTCCCGGGGTCAAGTCAGTCGAATGCGGCTTTGCCGCAGCTTTGAGCCGTCAGGCCGGCTCTTTCGTCGATTCACTAAAATACGATCAGGAGCGAGGCTTTTATCATGGCAGCAACAATGCCGCCGGTATCGAAGGCGGTATGACCAACGGTGAGCCATTGATCATGCGTTTCCATATGAAGCCTCTTCCGGGCGGTGGCGATGCTGATTCGGTAAACCTCGCAACCCTGCTGCCTCAGCGTCCTGAGCCCTATCGTTCAGATACCCAGGCTTTGCAGGCGGCTGCAGTCGTCGCCGAATCGATCGTTGCGCTTGAGCTCGCAGACCAGATTCTGCGCCTGACAGGTGGCGCTGACCTTGAAACGGTTCATGAGCGTTTCGTTCGTTTGAACCGGTTCTGAATAGTCTTTCCAGCGCAAAAAAAAAAGCCACCCTTGCGGGTGGCCTTCTTTTTATAGTTTTGTCGGAGGTTAGAAAGAAGTATCGAACGCGTTGTCGAAAGAATCGTCGATGGTGCCGGCAGGCTGAATCGGTGCTGAAACCGGCGCTGCAGTTGCCATGGGATCCATACCCGTTTCGGGAACCAGTGAGGTTGGAGCCGATGATTCGATGCTCTGAGCGATGATATGAGGAGTGATGAGGATGATAAGTTCCTGTGAAGATCCTGATTTACCTTTGAAGCTGAACAGGGACTTCAGTATGGGAATATTACCCAGCAACGGAATCTTGTTAATGTCTTTTCCTTCTTCATCTCTGATCAGGCCGCCGATGAGAATTTCTTCGCCATCGCGAACACGAACGGTTGTTTTGGCAGAGCGGGTGCCGATTACCGGATACATGTTGTTGTTCGACCATGATTCAACGAATGATACTTCAGGTTCGGCATCGACTGTGATGTAACCGTCATCATTGATACGCGGAGTGATTTTCAGTTTGATACCGGTGTCTTTTTCTTTTGGGGGCTGGTCAGCACCGCCGGGATAAATAACCTTGGTGCCGACGACGATGTTAGCTTCCTGACCGTTTACTGCCGAGATTTTCGGATTGCTCAAAACCTTGGTTTCATTGCGTTTTTCAAGAGCTGCAAACGTAGCTTTGAACAGCAAATTTTCGCGATAGAAATCACCAAGACCGAAAAGTTCACCAGACTGCGGGGTAAGAGCTTCCTGATAGAGAGAAGAATCAGGATTGGCAGCAAAGTATTCCTTGGTTGAAAGAACTGGAAGTTCGTTGAAGTCATGCATTTCGCCATCCTGGCCGGTTGTGCCCTGCCATTTGAAACCAATGTTTTTAGAAGCATCGGTTTTAACTTCGACGATTTTTGCTTCCATCATAACCTGATGAACAGGCGTGTCGATGGTTTCGATGAGCTTTTTCACTTCATCGAGCAGGTCTTTACCACCAGAAACGATAACCGCGTTGATACGTTCATCGGTTGCGACTTTTACGTCTTTTTTGATGGTTGAAGAGATGATCTTGCTGACGTCCGCCGCTTTGGCATATTGAAGTCTCTTGGTAATGGTGAGACCTTTTTCAAATGCTTCGACCAGCTTCTTTTCATCAGCCAGAATCCAGGTGTTGCCAATCTTTCTGACGGCGAAGCCATTGGTTTTGGCAATCAGATTCATCGCTTCTTCGTAGTAAACGTCGGTCAGTTTAACGGTAACCTGACCACGCACACTCTTTTCAGCGATAATGTTGGTCCCTGACTGTTGCGCGATGACCTTGATGATCTGGCGAATATCTGTATCGCGGAAATCAAGGGTAATGTTATCATCTGCTCGCAGAGCCGACGGCAACAAGAGAGCGACTGCCAGAGCCGCAAACAACATAATGATGTTACTTTTCTTCCTGGTGTAACCCGTGGAATTCATTCTTCTATACCTCCGAACGGGAATGTCCGACAAACTGTGATTGTGATAGATGCCTTTTCGGGTCTATCAGAAAAACTATCGACAAACTTCATTGATTCATCCAGTAACAATTTGAACTTTTTTCAAAAAAAAATTGAAAAGCCGGCAAAGCCTTTTCTATCGCTATTTTTTCTCGACGGGGAAGCATTTGGGAACTGCTTTCTCGAAAGTTGCCTTGATACTCTTTTGATGGTTCTCAACCTCTATGGCAAAGGTTTTCGCCCCGGCAATCATAACGCCAACTAGTGTAACCAGGCCCCAGATGGTCCAGAATATATTTCTCTTCATAAGTTTCTCCTGTTAATCTTTTTTCTCCAGGACGAGAATAAAAAAAGCTGTATCGTAAGCCTTCCTTAAGAGACTGCGATACAGCCGTTTTTGTATTTTTATCTTTTCTAATCTAATATGGTTCAGGCAATTTGCCTGGAAGGGACATTTACTTCTCGTCGCCACCGATCTTGAAAGTATGACGGCGTTGTTCCTTGTTCGAGTAGACCACTACCCGGTCTGCCATTATGTCGACAACCTTGAAACGACCGTCGACAACCTGATCCTTGGTGATCGTGTATTCGTTGTTCTCAAACTTGACTACTGCCAATCTATTACCTTCACTACCGACGATACCTGCAACATGCAGCTTGATCGGTTTGATTGGTGGTGGTTTTGGTTTGTTGTCGCTGGGTTTGGATACCGGGCGAACCGTTCTGACCGGAGGCAAAGCAACTTTCTTTTCAATTATCGGTTTGAAAGGATCCTTGTCCTTGTTTTCCGGCATAAATTTGAATTTGCTGTCGAGAGCTTCAACCTGATCGGACTCACTGAGCTTCGGCGCATCAAACCCACCAGCGGCAGGATCAGCACCAAGGTCGCCGCCAGGGCTTTCAGCTACCATGCCGTCTCCCCCTGCGTCAGCGGGCGATTCAGTGATCATGCTGTCGCCGCCGAGATCATCCAGGCCGCCGAATTCATCGAGATCATCCTGGGCGAAAGTATGCGGGGCTGCAAGAACGACCAGAGCCAGACAGAACAATCCCAGTTTTTTAACTGATTTCAGAATCGTCATAGTTTCCCTCCTTTGTTGCTTACAGGCCACTGCCCATAATGTAGACTTTGGCACTCAGGACAACACTGAGAAGAGGACTCTTAGAAATGCGATCCACTTCGGCACTGACTGACACATTCATCGAACCGGCGGCAAGATTGATGATCTTTCTTCTTTCCATTACGGTGAGAAAGCTGCCGATTTTCTGGAACGGACCCTGAACTGTGATTTCGATCGGTAGTTCTGACCATTCTTCAGCTCTAACCAGCGGTGAAATGCGAATATCCTGAAATTTGATATCATACTTGTTGGCAATCGTTTCAGTTGAATCGAGCAGTTTGGGCACTACGGTGTTGAGCTGGTTCGATTCGGTCTGAAGCTTGTTCTTCTGCTCAGTTAATTGCGCAATTTCCGTTTTTAGCTCCTCCATCTCTTTGTCGATGTTTTTGAGCTCTTCTATCTGGTTTTTCTTTTCGTCGATTTCGGTAAGAAGCTCTGCCTTTTCCTTTTCCAGCGGATCCCAGTAGTTCATCCAGAACGCGAAACCCGCACCAACGGCGATGACCAGCAGGAAAATAAATACTACTGCAAAGTTATTCATCAATATCTCTCCAGATTCTTTTCGCCAAGATCCCGCTTGATTCGACAGTTGATTTCGAAACGCCAGACCGGCTTTTTCTCATAGATGTTTTTCTGGGCACTGGTTAGAAAAACATCTTCAAAGTGTTCGTGTCCCTGAATTTGCTTGATGAACTTCTGAATACCTTCGGTAAGTTTGGCACCCTTCTTTTCACCATCACCGTCTTCGCTGCAGGAGTAACCCGACAGCTGGACTCTGCGGTCTGAATCGATGCGCAGATTGGTTATCCAAACGGTTTTTTCCGGAACGACACTGGTAAGATTGCTGAAGACCTGCGACCACTGAAGTAAAGTGGCTCCCGAAAGCTGTTTAAGACGGTTGATCTGCGTGGTTATCTGACTTTTCTGCTGGCGCAGAGAGTCTTTGATATCAAGCTTTGACTGGCCGCGGTTGATTTCATCTTTCAGTTCGGTCAATTCATTGCGCAGTTCATCATTCCAGCCCTGGATGTATATGGTTCCACCATAGAAAGCTCCACCAATGCCTATCAGACCAATAATGAAGAATATCGCTGCAAAGGGAATCTGAATCGGCTTGCGCCGTTTGACCGTTAATAGGTTAATTCTAATCATATTAGTCTTCCACCACCCCTCTAAGCGCGAGCCCAATGGCTACGGCAAACTGTTGCAGGTTGTCATAAAGCTCGTCTGGTTCAGGTGCAGTAACGGCAATACCTTCGAGTGGATTGCCCATGTAGACATCAACACCAAGTTCATTGCTGAGGTAGGTATTGAAACTTCGCAAATTCGAACTGCCGCCTGAAAGAATGATGCGGTGAATGAGAGGTTCACGGGTCTGTGCTTTGAAATAATCGAAAGAACGGCGAATTTCTGATGCAAGGTCGTCAACCGTAGTTTTAACCACATCGGAAATTTCGTTGCCGCCAACATCGCCCATGCTGACTTCTGCTTCTTCGACCTTGATCTGCTCAGCTTGCTCGAATTCCTGCTTCATAACATCCTTGATCATGTCGGTAATGTTGTTACCGGCTATGGGAATGTTACGGGTGAACATGAGAATTCCTGCTTTCAGAACCGAAATGTTGGTGGTTCTCGCGCCACAATCGATGATTGCTACAACCTCGCCACCCTCCTGGGAGCTGGCGGACTGCATATAGGAATTTTCAAGAGCGTTGATCGCCGCAATTGTATCGACATCCATTATTTCCGGAGAAATGCCGGCGCCTTTGAGAACGTCGGTGTAAGACGATACCAGATCTTTTTGCGCAACGACGAGCAGAATTGAATATTTGCCGCCGCCTTCTTCGTCTTCATCGACAGTGTTCAATACTGCATGGGTGATGCTGACCTCATCGATGGCGTAGGGAACATACTGCTCGGCTTCAATTCTTACGGTTTGTTCAAGTTCGTCGGGCGACATAATCGGCAGCTTGGTAAAGCGCATAATTACGTTTTGCCCGGAAATTGAAGCAAAGCTTCGTTCCGGTTTGATTTTTTTAGTCTTCAGTAGTTCCTTGATGACCGCAGAAACAGATTGAGCATCACCTACCGAGCCCTCGATCATTGCATCGGGGGGCAGTGGTAACATACCGTAGTTAACCAGTTCTGGGCCAGAAGGAGTCTTTTTGAGCTGGACAACTTTTACCGCAGAGGTACCGATATCGATACCAATCGATGTATTGCTTGCCCCAAAGGTGAACAAACCCATACGCTCTTTCCTCCAATTTAGTCCGGAAAAAAATTCCGTTTAAGCTGTTAAATTATAGAATGTCAGTTTTCTATCGACGAAACTTGAGCCAATATTAAGTATTAAATTTATTTTACTCCAAGAAAATTAAGAAATCAGTAGCCTAATTTACGCAATGCCACGTTTGCATAATAGAACGGAAGTATCTGTCGGTAGGACCAGTTGCGCTTTCCCATCTCTATCGCTCCTGATTGGCAAAGCCCAACCTGATGACCGTAACCCCTGCCAAAAATTTCAATTTTGTCAATGCGACCAGAAACATTTGATTTTGCCGGTTCGTTTCGACTTACCAGGGGAACTTTCTGTGAAACCGGTTCACTCTGCCGGCAGGAAATGGTTTGCCAGCCATTTTCAGGCCGCGTAACCCTCTTGAGCCCCTTGGCCGTCTGCACGATCAGTTGAGGTGGACCATCGCTGGCTGTTTCACCCAGTCCTCTAACGGCAATCAGCATGCGTGAGGGCTGTTTCTCGACCGCCATATCGATGATCGCTTTGACTGCTTTCCGGTTGCCCAGAGTGAAAGTGGTGCTCTTAAGATTGAACAGACGGCGAAATGTGGTTCCCTTTACTGAGAATTCACCTTTGTCGGTGGACAGGTAGACCTTGTCGACCCGATCGAGCAAGGCTGGAGATTCATAACCAAAATCATACAAATGATTAAAATGGATCTTTTCTTTGACCATGCCGGCTTTAAGCTCTGCGATACTCAAGGTTTTTACCCAGCGATAATGTGAACCGTTTTTACAGAAAGGACAACTGACGCGCCGCAGATAACTGCAGGGAGATCCGCCAAAAACTTTGTCATTGTCCGAGGTCATGCCGCCGCAGGTTGCATGATACAAGGTTTGAATCGGCTTGCCATCTGAAACCATGATAATTCCACGGGTGGCATTTACCGCCTTGTCAATACTATCACGCTCAGCAGCCATGCCTTTGTAAACCTGGCAATGGGTCGAATCGCAGACATCTGCGCCATCACGGCCATGTTTGCCCCGGTTTGAATAGGCATAGGTTCTGGCTATAACCGTCTGGGCCTTGAGCGATTCGGCGGGTGATAAAGAACCCATCTCGCTGCCGACAACGCCACGCAGATAGTCTTCAATGCCAACATGGTTTACTACCTGGGCGCCGCTTTTTCCAAATTTTATCAGCATTTTGCCTCGATATGGCTTGCCATTGAAAGTGATTAAATCGTTCTTTCCAGTGAAGGCAAGTGTTTGATTCAAATATTCTACTCTTTTTCTACTTTTGCCCGACGGCAGCTGCCATACGAAGCTGCCATTGCCACGGATGGTTTTTACCCGCCGACCACGGTCGTTGGCAACCATGCCACCACCTTTGAAAGATACTTCTATTTTTTTGAAAAGGCCGCCGATCTTTACTCGCAGAACTGGTTCACTAACCCTGGCAACCTTGGCAGCGATTACAGCTGAATCGATGAGGGTGAATACAAACAGCATGATCAGGCCGGTCAAAGCCATGGTCAGGCGCTGTTTGCCGATTATGTCAGTTTCAATCTTCAACTTCTTTGCCTCACTCCGGGTTTCTGTTTAATCAAACGTAATGATTTCCGGATCGGATTTAGAAAATTTTAAATTTCTGGTAAACAGAATCTCTTGTCATTTTCATAGCGCGAAAATTCACTGAAAATACAGCCGCAGTATTTCTGTTTATACAGCTCATGCTCCCGGACTACTTCATGAGTCTTTCTGAAACCGGGCCTGAAATCACAATAATAAAACTCGGTGCCAAATTCTTTGGCGACTTTGTTGCCGACTTCTTTGATCAGATCATGATTTTGATATGGGGACACCAGCAAGGTCGTAGTGAAAGCACGATAATTGTATTTTACCGCGGCTTTGGCCGTTTCTTCGAAACGCATGCGATAACATTCGGCGCAACGACCCTCACCGAATTTTCCATTTAGTCTGCCCAAAAAATAATCGAGCCCGTAACTGTTGTCTGAAGACCTGGTTTGCAGCTGCAGATCAGCGCACAATTTGATGAATGACTGCATGCGAGAGCGGTATTCGATGTATGGGTGAATGTTGGGATTGTTCCAGAAAGCATCAATTCTCGCGTTTTCGACGCTTTCTTTAAGAATATCGATCGATCCGCCAAGACATGGCCCACAGCAGCTGTGCAAAAGAAAACTCATGCAGTCGGCTCCTGATCGAGTAGTTGTCCTGAGAGGGTCCATATTCGCGCCTTGGCAATTTTTACCCTGACGTATCTGCCGATAAGGCTTTTGTCGCCGGGAAAGTCGACTACGCGCCCCGATCTGGTTTTTCCGGCAACGTGAGTTTCCCTTTTCGATGAAACACTGTCGACCAGAACTTCAACTTCACGATGCAGCTGTTTCTGGCTCTCTTCAAGAGCAATATTGTTTTGCAGTTCAATCAGTCGGGCCAGGCGTTCTTTTCGCTCTTTTTCGGGAATCTGGTTGCCGAGCCCGGCAGCTTCAGTGCCTTGCCGCGGCGAATAGTAATACATAAAGGCCGATTCGTAGCGAACATTTTTAACCAGCGACATGGTTTGTTCAAAATCTTCTTCGCTTTCACCGGGGAAGCCACAAATAATGTCGGTGCTCAGGCTTACGTTTTTGATATTCTTGCGGACATGAGCGATCAGATCAAGATATTTTTCGCGGGTGTAGCCACGTTTCATCGCCTTCAAAACTCGATTGGAACCGGCCTGGACCGGTAGATGATATTGTTCGCAGACCTTGCCGAGCGCGGCGATTCTTTCAATCGCCTCAAAAGAAAAATCGCGGGGATGTGAGGTCATGAAGCGAACCCAGCGAATGCCCTCGATTTTCTCAACTTCTTCGAGCAGGGTCGCAAAGCCTTCTTGCATGCCGAGATCTCGACCATAGGCATTCACGTTTTGACCAAGCAGGGTAATTTCAGTTACCCCTTTTTGCGAGAGATCTTTGATGAAATCGATCAGCTCAGAGATCGGTCGGCTTACTTCGGGCCCCCTGACGTATGGAACAATGCAATACGAACAGAAATTGGTGCAGCCTCTGATAATGTTTACCATTGCTGAAAAAGGCCGATCAAGAATAACGCCGTCGGCTGACTCGCCGTCGAAAGCGCCTTTGTTGGCAAAGCCGCCAAGAGTCCTTTCATTACGGGCTCTTTGCAATAGAAGTGGTAATTGCTCGATGTCGTTGGGGCCGAAAACCAGATCTACCAACGGTAGCAGGTCAAGCATCTCGCCCTGATGGTTTTGTGCCATGCAACCGGCAATTCCGATAAGCAAATTCGGGTTCTGCTTTTTCAGACCGGCAAGGCCCTGGACTCGACTGATCAATCTCTGTTCCGCGTGCTGTCTGACACAGCAGGTGTTGAACAGGATCAGTGCGGCTTCTTTTTCGTTATCCGTTTCCGTGTAGCCCAGTGAGGCCAGAATCCCGTGAATGCGCTGCGCATCGGCCTGGTTCATCTGGCAGCCAAAGGTTGTAAGTAAATATTTTGACTTCTGCTGTTTCATGATCATTCATTTTACCATCAACAAAACCCCAATGAAAGAGGGAGAGGCCAAAAATCAGCTCTGGCAAAAAAGAAACCGCCAAAAAAAGAAACCGCAGCGGTTAGCCCACTGCGGTTTCTTTTTGGAATTGGGGAAATTCTTTTTAACTTTCGCGTAATCTGCTGAAAAATTCGCTCAGCTCAGCCATTGCAGCAAAGGTGTTGGCGAGTGCCTTTTCGAGTCTTTGTTGGTCATTTTTTTGATCGATATGATTCTTTTTCATGACTGAATGGCCGTTTTATATTATTTGATATTGCTTTTCATCATCAGCTCTTCAGCTGTTTCGATGTTTCCGGGACCAATGGTATACACGCCGGTCGCCTGATCTGCTTCAGTGTCGTCGGTTCCGCATCCAGTCGACATGAAAGGCAATAGCATCAGGGCACCTGCAGCCAGAAGCCAAACTATTCTTTTAACGTTCACAATCTCACTCCTTTGCTCTAAAGCATTTACCTGGCTTATCGACAAGGATTGAGATTTTTTTAACTTTTTTTCCCGAAAGGTTGGAAACTACCACTAATAAAGACTTTTCAATCTTGCCCCGGGAAAATAGTGCAAAAGGATTTCCTGGTAGTTTTTGCCCTGTCGGGCCATGCTCTGAGCTCCGGTCTGGCACATACCGACCCCATGGCCCCAGCCCGCGCCTGCGAATTCTGCACCTTCGATGAAGCCCTTTTTATCAGTTTTCCAGGTTGCAACAAAGCATGAACTGCGCAACATCCCAAATAGTTTGCGGATCGCCAGCTCTTTCATGATCGTCTTTTCACCGGTTTCACCAATTATTTTCAGGCTGATTATTCGCCCTGAAACATCGCGGACAAAACCACCGATACTTTTTATCCGGCCTAAACCGGCGGCCTCTTCAACCTTCTGCCAGTCTTTGCCGGTTAGCTCTTTCGTCCAGCGAAATTTATCGGCACCTTCAACTCCGGCCAATGAACACCAGCACTTGGGTGGGTTGCGAATGAATTCTTCGACCTGTTTTTCGTCGGTCAGATCAGCCTTGAACTCACTTACGGTATCGGCTATGCCCTGCAGATGAGGGTTTTTGTTTGATGTCCAGATATTCTGGTTCGCCGAACTATGCCCGCCACAATTGGCACTGTAAACCGCGTCGAGAGCTTTGTTTCCGTGATCGAACAGCAGCATGCCCCAGGTTTCGCGAATTGAATTGTAAATGTAATCATCGCAGCTTTGCATGCCTTTGTAGACCTGGCAGTGCTGTTCTGAACAGAATTCATAGCCTTCGTTGAAATGGCGGGTGCCCATTTTTGAAAGCATTTCGCCGCGAGCTGCCGTCGCCTGGGCTTGAAGGGCAGCCGGTGCAGCTTTGGCAGAAATTTCCGATGGCACTATTCCAACCAGCAATGACTCAAGATCGGTGTGTTCGATGCAATCGAGGCAATTATCAGAACCGAAACGAATTTCGATACTCGACTTGTAGGTTCTGTCGGCATGACCGTGCCAGCTGAAACCCTTTGCGTATTCAGCGTTCAGCAGGGTTACCCCTTTTTTGCCTTCAAGACTGATCTTGGCAAATCTGAATGAAACTGTTTTGCCGGCAACCTTGAGCTGCAGTTGACCTTTTGCCGGCTCGATCGTTTCGGCAAATACCCAGCTGGAAATGTTCTGGGCAGAAAGCTGCTCGTGAAGTTTTTGCGCTTCTTCTTCATTTGCAAAAATGCCGACACCGACGAAAACCAGACGATTGTCGGGAAAACCCGCCCTGGGTTCTTGCCCGACAGTGAAGCCATGGGTTCTGAAACCCATCTTTACAAATTTGTCCATGGTTTCGGCAAGTTTTTCTTTGTCGTCGGCGGGCGCAGAGCCAACCATAACATGAAACTTTTTGACGGCCATACGCGTCATTTTACCGATGATCTTGCACTTTTTGCCCGCGGGAATGTTGCCGCTGCGATTGTTTGAAAGCCAGCGGCCGCCCTCGGGCAAAACGAATTCCAGCGAATTTTCATACTGGGCAACTCTTATTCTGACTCTTGGCGCACCCATCTTTTGGGCTTCTGCCGAAAAAGTAAAAATCAACGAAATCAGTATTGTGGCGATGATGACTAGTTTGTTATTCATGATCAGTATCTCCGAGGGCTTTGTATAAAACTCCCTCTGCCTCCTCTAATTTTTTTCTCGCCTGATCTACAGTCAGGTCGGTTCGCGCCAGCAGAATCGCGAGTTTGACACTGCCTTCCGCTTCGACCAGTTTGGCTTCTGCGATATAGTTGGGAACTCGCCCCCCTTCCATAACTATGCGCAGGGCACGTTTCTTTAGCTTGTTATTGGTCGCCATCAGGTCGATCATCAGGTTTTCGTAAACCTTGCCGATCTTTACCATGCTTAAAGTCGAAATCATGTTCAAAACCATTTTGCAGACCGTTCCGCTTTTAAGCCTGGTTGAGCCGGTGACGACTTCCGGTCCCACTGCCGGATTGATCAAAACGTCAACTTCGGGAAGGTCGCCATAAGGGTTGCAGCAAACCAGAACTGTCTTGCAATTACGCCTTCGCGCAAGCTCCAGGCCGCCGGCAACGTATGGCGTGGTGCCGGATGCGGTTATGCCGATGACCAGGTCTTCTGAACTTAAACCGGTTTTTTCGAGGTCCTGGCGCCCGAAATCACGACTGTCCTCTGCACCTTCAACCGCTTTGGTAACTGCCTTTTCTCCGCCGGCAATCAAAGCAATAACCCGGTCTGGCGAAACGCCGAAGGTCGGCGGGCATTCTGAGGCATCGAGAATGCCAAGGCGTCCGGAGGTGCCCGCTCCCATATAGATTATTCGTCCATTCTTCTTCAGGGCAAGCGTTGCGAGATCTACTGCGCGGGCAATGCTCTCGGAAGCCGCTTCCATCGCCTTGATTATTGCCTTGTCTTCTTCGATGAACATCTTTACCGCTTGTCGGGTTGAGACGCGGTCGATATACATGGTTCGAGGGTTCCGGGTTTCGGTTAACGGAAGTTTGGTCTGAACATTGTTATCTGGTTCACTCATAACGCATTTCCTTATCTGATATTGTTTGCAGTATCTTTGAAAAGCCCGTGTCTTCCGGTTGTTTTTTTCGCTGCAGAAGCAGGGGGCCAAAAACCGGGTGATAAATCGGGCGTTTCAAAACAACCGGCAACTTGTTTTCAAGTATTGCCTGCTCCATTATTTTGCTGAAACTCGGCCATTTTTCCCATAAACCGCCGATTCCGGAAACAATCGTCGGAGCTGATTCTTTTTCAAAATTTAGTAAATATTTTAATTGATTGATTAAAGCAAAAATTGATTTTGTGATCAGTTCTTTTGCCCTTGCATCTCCTTTGTCATAGGCTCTGGTCAATATTTCAGAGAAATATCCAAGATGATGCTGTTGATTGTCTGCTCGATAGAGATCGTTGAGTATTTTTTGCCGATCGGGGTCGCCAAATTGCATGCCGTATTGCTCGCTAATCTCCCGGGCCGCCTGGTCACCTTCGATGAAGCCCAGAACTGATTGCAGAGCCAGTTTGCCGAAAAGCGCTCCTGACGGGCATTCATCGAGCAAGTAGCCCCATCCGCCCAATCGCAGCTCCTGTTGATCGCTTTCAGCATAAAGCAGTGAGCCGGTGCCATTTACTGAAAGAATACCCGTTTTGCCGCCAAGGGCAGCCGCATGATTACAAAGAAAATCCGGAAAAATCCTGCAGGTCGATTTTGGTCCGGATATCGATAAAACCAGTTTGTTGACCCTTTCTGCCGCATCGAGGTCTGCCGCGCCAGCCGCACCAATTAGCCAATCAGTTGCTTCAGATGCAACATTCAGGCTGATGCTGAGTCGATTGCTGACGTCGCGCAATTTTTCCGTTGAAATGCTGCGTATATTGGCTGCAGCAATGGGTGGGGCCGAAAAAATCCGCCCCTGAGCGATGCGCACGGCGCGAATGCTTGTTCCGCCCCAGTCGATGCTGACGATTGTTCTCACTTGATTGCGCCCTGGCGCATGCCTTCGAGCATGTATCTTGAGAAGAACATGAAGACCAGAACCATCGGAACCGCTGCCAGAGTAGCCCCGGCCATAAGCAGTCCAAAATCCATCAATTGCTGATCCTGTAACGTCGAAAGGCCTACGGTAAGCGTGTAGTATTTTTCGGTGTTCAGTGTTACCAGCGGCCAAAGAAATGAATTCCACTGAGTGATGAAGATGAAAATTCCCGAAGTTGCCAGTATTGGCATTGACAGCGGAAAGTAAATATGCCTGAAGATCTGAAAATCAGTGGCTCCATCCATCTGGGCAGCCTGAGCCAGGGTGTTGGGAATCGAATCCATATACTGACGCACCATATAAATGCCGAACGGAGCAGCCATTGCCGGTAAAATTACCGCCCAGAGACTGTCGATCATGTTCCATTTCGACATGAACAGAAACAGTGGCAGCATTACTATCTGACCCGGCACCATCATTGCAGCCAGTAAAACCCAGAAGAGCTGTTCGCGGCCTCTGAAACGACCGGCAGAAAAGCCAAAAGCGGCCAGTGCATTGAAGAATGTCTGCGAAATGGTTACCGCCGCCGATATTAGAAATGAGTTGATCGACCAGCGCAGAATGCTGCCCGCTGACAGCAGAACCGCGAAGTTTTCCAATGAGAAACTGTCGTATCTGGGTGGATTCGCTGCCAGACTGTCAGGAGAGACAAATGCGGTGAAAACCATCCAGACCAGTGGTCCGGCTGTTGGGATCAACCCAAGGATCAGAACTGCCAATGAAATTTTTTCTGCGGTATTGAGCTTTTTCATGCCAGATACTCCACTTCCTGGTTGGTCAGCTTGCGCTGCAAGATCGTGATAATCAGTATCGCCACAAAAAGAATCAATGCCATGGCCGCCGACAGACCGAAGTCGAAGTCGCGAAAGGCTGATGTGTAGACCCGATGCACTACTACCGTCGTTGAAATCCCTGGTCCACCGTCGGTCAACATCAAGACCTGGGCGAAAACCTGTAGCGAGGCGATTGCCCCGGTAATCAGCAGAAAGCTGGTGGTGCCACGCAGAAGCGGCACGGTAATGTGCCACCATTTTTCGAAAGGACTTGCGCCCTCCAATTCTGCCGACTCATACAATGAGCCTGGAATATTGGCCATCGATGCCAGATAAATCAGCATAGATCCTCCCGGCGATTTAAAAACTCCGGTGGCGATAACTGACCAGAAGGCAATATCCGGGTCGGTTAGCCAGCCAATCGGCGAAATCTGCAGCCAGCGCAGCATGGTGTTGGCCAGGCCGACTTCAGTATTGAAGATCCAGCGCCAGACCATGGTCAATACTACTACGGAAGCCACTCCCGGCAAATAATATGCTCCCTTGAAAAATGTTTTCATTTTGCCGTGCAGACTGTAGATCAGGCTGGCAATTATCAAGGCGGTGAGCGTGTTGGCCGGAACAACGACAACACTGTAAATGACTGTGTTCCAGCAGGCCATGGTGAATTTGGGGTCGGCAAAAGCCTGGGTGAAATTCTGAAGGGTAAAGCCGCCGACTTCACCAATGCGGTAATTTCTGAAGGCGATGATGAAAGCATCGGCCAGCGGATAAAAAAGAAAGATACCGATAATTGAAATTGCCGGCACGATCATGATTAAGTGCGCCTGTCGGCTAAGCAGGGCAAAAATCAGCGACAAAAATGCCAGCGCCAGAACTATTTTTCCAAAAAGGCTGCCTTTGTTGATATCTTCCTTGATCGAACCCGCTTCGGCGGCTAGAATTCGATTTACCATGGTTTCTGTGCGGCCGAGAGCTTCTTCTACCTTGACCCGGTCGAGCAGAATCTCCTGAATGCCGTATTCGATTTCTTCATCGATCTGAGGCCAGCGGCTGTCGGTAAATACCGCCCGGCCTTCTTTTAAAATGCTCAGGGCGTCTGACATGTGGCGATTGCCCTGGTAAATATTTCCGGTGCTGTTGCGCGTCGGAAATTGAGCATAATGAATCAGTGACTTTTGATTTTCGCCGGAAGTCAGGAACCTGGCCAACTTCATGGCCATTTTAACTCTTTCCGGATCAGGACTTTTAAAGACATACAAGCCGGAAATTGCCAGAAAAGCCGGGTTAATCGCGCCATCTTTGCCCGGATAATGAACTACCGAGAAATTCATTGGAAACTTTTCGGTCAGGGCCTTTATTCCCCAAAGTCCGAAAGCTGCCGCGCCCAGTCGATGTTCACGGCCAAAGGCGGTCCAGATATCGTTCGAGGTGCGGCCGCCGCTGTCGGCGGGTATGATTCCGGCAGCTTTGAGCCCGGCCAGCCAGGCAAAACCTTCGCGCATTTCTGGCTGACTTCCGGTAAATTTTCCATCTTTGCTGATGAAGCGGCCGCCATGAGCCATCAAAAAAGGAAAATTGGCGGTTTCATTTTTCTGGTAATACAGGCCAAGTGGGTAATAGCCTTGGTCGGTAAGAGAGGTGCGGTTGTCACCCGCCTCAGCTTTTTTATCAAGATAGTTCTTTATTTTTTGCATGCTCGCCTGAAATTCGTCGGTGCTCCAGCGCCCTTCTGCAGGTAAAGCAGCCCCGGCTGAGGCAAACAAATCGTTGTTCACGTATAACAGCTGCCCGCCCATATACCAAGGCCAACCGTAAATCTTGTCCTTGACCCTGAAAGAGTCAAGTGCCGCCGGGAAATAATCGGCGCGATCCTCGGCACTGAGGTATTCGTCGATTGGCGCGATGAGGTTTTCTTTAACAAAGAGCAATGGCACGGTTCCGGGTGCCACGTCGGGATAGTTCCCTCCGAGGGCAGCTATTTTGAGCTTTTCCTGGCCACGGGCCCAGGTCAGCTTGGTTAACTCGACTTTAACGCCCGGGTTCTGCTGCTCAAATTCTTTTATTTTGTTGGTCATCCAGACGAAGCGGTCAACCTTTTCGCCGGGTTCGAGCCAGCGCGGAAAATCCCAGATCCTGATAGTCATTTCCGCCCAGGCGCTCGCCGATATAAAAACGAACGCCAGCATTAACATCATTTTGCGCACTGTCTCACGGTTTCTCCAAATTCCTGAAAAAAAACTCATAATCATGAGTAAATCCTTGCTAATAAATTTTGTATGGTATAGAATACCCTCATAGAAAAGGTTCCACAAGGAAAAAATCAAAAAAATGCGGAACGGTATTTTGCTGTAGTCCCGCTCGATTATTAATGTTAGCGAGAATCAATTATGGAGAAAACATTGGAACAGGTAATGGAACAGGTTAAAGCAGATCCCAAGAATCCCGAGTTGCTCAAAGAACTTGGCAACCACTATTTCAAGGCCGAACAGTATGAAGATGCCATCAAGCAGTACCAGGCAGCTTTAGACCTCGATCCTGAATTCTATAAAGCTCTTTACAATCTTGGTAATACCTATTACAAGCTTGAGCAGTTCGAAAAGGCCGTGCACTATTGGCATGAAGCGATCAAAGTCAAGCCTGATTTCGATCATGCCTACTTCAACCTGGGCTATCATCATTATCAGAAAGGCTTTATGCGTGAAGCCATCAGTGCTTTGAAAGAGGCTTCCAGAATCAATCCTGACGCTGCCGATACCCACCACTACCTTGGGCTTTCTTATCACAATACCAGTCAGCTCGAAAACGCGGTTGAAGAGTTTATCGCGGCGATCGAACTTGATCCGGATGATCCGGATTATCATTATAACCTTGCCAATACCAGCTATGACATGGGAAACTTCCAGCGCGCCGCCGATGAGTGGGCCGTGACTCTTGAGATTCGCCCAAATGACAACAAGGCGAGAAATAATTACAGTGATGCACTCTTTCAACTTGGCCGTTTTGACGAAGCCCTGAAAGAAGTTGAAAAAGTACTTGCTACTGAACCGGAATACCCGCCGGCACTTTGCACCAAGGGTGAGATTCTTGAAAAATTGAACCGGTCAGAAGAAGCTCAGAAATTATTTAATCAGGTTTTAGAGCTGATCAAGGGCAACGAATCCTGGGAATTGTTGTATAAGTACTTGCGCCAGAAGCTTGGAAACTGATTTTTAATTAAAAAAGCTGTCTTCTTAGTGAAGACAGCTTTTTTTTACACTGATTTCTTGCCGGGTTTTTTCTTGAGAAACCCTTGCGGATTCACCAGATAGTCATACAGCACTTCTTCTGCTTTGTAGTGCTTACCGGTGTCCTGTCCGTCGATCATTACCTTGCCGTTTGTGAAAATTTCAATAAGCATTTAACCTCCTTATGGCACTTGTGTCTTATCAGGCTTTTGCCTGCGGGAAAGGGATTGTTTGGGGATTTTTACTGTTCGTCTGTGTTTTCTTCTATCTCTTCTTCTATTCCGGGGTCCTCAGTTTCCTGAAGACTTTCTTCACCAGTTTCTTCTTCATATCCGCCATCTTCGGGGGGCGCTTCCGGCTCTGGCGGAACCTCGCCGGTCTGACTCATATAATCAGGCTCTTCGGGGCCGACAACGTTTTGCATTCTTATAACTTCGAGCTTGTTGGTCAGCTGTCGGCGCACGATTTCATTCAGATCCGGGTTTTCGAGCCGCTGCAAAATAGCTTCTTCTGCCTTTGTGACTTGACTCATCGAGGTCATGCAGTCTGTCCAGAGCAGGAAGGCTCTTATCTGTTCAGGTTTTTCGCGTAGAACATCTTCAAAAATCTTGGCGGCAACTTCCGGATTGTTATTGTAAAAGTAGATTTCGCCAAGCTTGATCGAGAGGCGATGATCGTCAGGGAGCTGATTTCTTGCACTTTCAAGTAAATTGCCGGCGATCGATGAGCGATTTACCGTTACCAGCTTCTCGACCGTTTCAATCAACAGATCTACGTTATTCTGATTGAATGAAATTTTGGTCGCGTAACTGGTAGCTTCTTTAACTTTCGGTTCATTCTGACTCAGCACTGCCAGCCTTACCAGGCGTAAAAGCAGGTTAGGCTGCATTTTCACCAGCATGTCGAGTTTAAGGCGGTCCAAAACTTCTTCCGCCATTTCGTCAAAGCTTTTGCCGGCTTCGTCATTGCCCCGTGGCGTTTCGGAAGTGCGGTCAACATAGCCCAGCCAGGCCTCGGTCCATGAATCATAAAGTCTTAAATCGCTTGGGTGCGCACTTAAAAGCTGCCGAGCCGTCAGCATTGCCTTGATCTCCTGCCCGGTTAATACCAGAAGCCTGAGAAACAGCACGTTGTCTTCAATTTGCGTTGTCGGCCGACGATTAACCAGTTCAAGGGCCTTCTGATACTGCTTTTGTTCGATGAGAAACTCGATCAGCTCACGTTCAAGCTTGTCTATGTCAGAGCCAGGCCGGCTTTTTTCCTGATTGATGAACTTTTCGAAAAGTTCAAGTTCTCTCAGTCCGACAATCAGATCTTTCAGTTTTCTGCGAACTGCCGGAGTCAGTAATCTTGAATCGGTAATGCTCATAAGTTTTTCAACCGAGGTCTGTGGAGAATAGCCGGCTGAAAAAAGGGCGTCGGTAAAAGCTTTCAATTCTGCCTTGCTTTCTACGCTGGCACTTGATTTCTGATATCGCTGCAGGAATGCGTTGGCCCGGTCTTGGTCGCCATTCATCGTTGCTGCATAAACACCAAGAAAAAAGACATCTTTGTTGTCAGGCATTTCTGCTAGTATTTCATCGCAGAGACTCAGTGCCTGGGTAAAGGCTTCGCCGGCGAGGGCAACGTTCAACGTGTCCAGATAGCGTGCCTTGAAGCGGTTCAGGCGGATATCTGCAAGAATTTTTCTGGCCTCGGTACCGTAGCGGCTGTGGTTTTCCACCCGATGCAAAAACTTTTCGGCGTTGGCGAAATCATTGTTCTCATAGGCATACCGTCCGGCATACAAAGTGGCCCCGGGATGTCGCGGATTCAATTTAAGTATGCGTTTGATATCTGCTTTGCTTTCTTTGAGGTGCCCCTTTTCAACGGCCACTTCGAGCTTTTTGAATAGTCGGGCTTCAATGCTTTCTTCGCGAGCATTGAGGTTCAGGTCACTCAATGACAGGCCTGCCAGGCATACTGAGGCCGTTAAGAACCAGAGCTTTGCATTTTTTTTATTCAGCATTTATTTCCATCTCCGGCAGTTCTACGGCGATGTGTCTTGGACGCATGCTCTGGTGAAAAAGCGCTGAAATTTCTTTTTCGGCTTTTCGGGTTAATGGATCAGGCTTGTTGATAAGCAGGATGTGCTCAAGATGCTTGCGTGCTTCATCAAAGCGTTCTTGCTGACGGTAGAGAATTGCCAGGTTGTAGCGGGCGGGAAGATGGTCGGCCAGAGCGATTGCGGCTAGATATTCCTGCTCTGCCAAGGCTTCCCAGTCGGTCATGTCTCCGGGTAAACCTTCGCGCCCGCGCTTTTCATAACACCAGGCCAGTAAAAATCTGGCTTCCTGTTCAGCTGGGCGTAGATAAACGGCTTTTCTAAAGGCCAGAATCGCCTGTTCATATTCCTTGCGTTGAATGTATTTTTTCCCACGCTGCATCCAGGTGTTATAAGCAACTCCAGAATCATTCAACAGATTTCGAACGCTTCTTTCGGTTTTGCGTCCTTCCATGGGCGCAACCGGAGCCTGAATCTTTTTGCTGAAATTTTTGCCGGCAAGAAATGCCTGGCGCAAAGGCCAGAAAGTGCCAAGCAAAACTATTATCAGTAGAAAGTTGTTTCTTTTCATAAATATTCTCTTTAATAACAGTCGGCACTTTGCGCCTCATTGATGAATATTTATAAAAATTTTTTTCCGGAACTATTCCTCGAGGTAGTAAACGCTGTCGGGCTTGGCGAGATAGATGGTTTTTTCGGCCTGAGCCAGTGAAATTACTGCAGCGTCTGAATAATATTTCTGCCAGTAGGGTGGTTGATAGAGAGCGTAACCGCCCGATGAACCTGATTTAAAAGAGATTCGGTAAGTTTCCGGGTTCAGGCTGTCGGGGATTAGTTGAGTTATGTCATTCAGCCCGGGCGAGGGAACAAGCTTGTAGTCTTTTCCGTCAAATTCGGAAACGGCTTCGGCCCCTTGAATGATGATTTCGCCACCGGGCAGTCTGGCAAAACTGCGTATTGCGCCAAGACTACCCGAGCCTTTTACTGAAAGCTTTTTATAAGATTCGCCATCAAAAATATACTGAACTCCTGAGTCAGTCCCAATTAGCAGATAATACTCTGAATTCATTATCGCGGAAATCTTTTCTTCTTCGCTTTGATCAAAGGCTTTCAAAGACTCTGAAGCATTGCCAAAATCGAAAGTTCTCATGAAATCACCGGTTAAACCAAATTCTGCCGCCGCTTGTTGTCGGGCTTCCGGGGGCAGCTTCAAAATGGCGGCGAGATTGCTTTTGCTTAAGCCAACCAGGCATTTACCGTTAAAATAGAAGATATTTTCGGAAACAGACGCAAATCTATCTCCGGCAAAGAAGATGCGATTCTTTGAATCGATGTGAATCCTCTGAATACCTCTTTCCTCGTTTTCCTTGTTCAAAAAAGACAGCTTTTTCCAGGTCTTGCCGTTCCAGCACCACACACCATTTGCCCCAGCAACCCAGATGTTTCCTTCATTGTCTATGGCAACGTCATTTACCCGGTCGAAAAAGCCCTTGACCGTTTTACTGTTATAAGTGCCGACCAAAGATTTGTCTGAGCACTGGTAAGCGAGTAGGCCCTGGTCTTCGGTGCAGATGAACAACAGGTCACTTATAACCGCAATTTTGGTTGGTTTGCATTGGCAAAGAAGAACTTCCTTGCTCTTTTCTCCCTGATCGTGCTCCGTGTACCTTAACAAACCGGCATTTTCGGTGCCGATCCAGACTTCTCCGGATCTGGAACTGGTGATGCAGGTAACATAGTCCGAGGGCAATTTTGAATTTTCACTGGTCAAATGATATCTTTTGCCATCATTGGCGAAAACCACTGTTCCAGAATCTTTGGTTCCTGCCCAGAGGCCTTTGACAATATCATTTCTGACAGTTATTCCTCTGGCCATATATTCGTTCAGCCTGCTTTGGAATTGGCCAAAACGATTCCACATTTCGTTTACTGCTTCGGAGGGGGCGATGCGATCGCTTGCATATCTGTTAACGTATGCCCTGAAATCGCTTTGCAGCTCTTCATACTGATTTTGCAGCATTTGAAAATCACTGGTCTGGCTAACATCAGCCTCTTCAAGCGGAAGAAAAGTCTCTTCCTGTGCCTGCTTTTTTTTGCCTGGCAGCGCAGTTAAGGTCAGGCATGTGCTCCAGATACCCGGAAGCAAATTTTCTGGATTTTTTTCAATATCTATTTGAAATAATCCGTTGGCGCAACTGACATAAACAAGATTTTCAAGTGTCTGAATGTCGCTGACCCAGCCACATGGATCTTCAATGCTGAAAAAACCGGCAAGATTCTGCCCTTCAACTTCCAATAGGCCATTACTCCAGCCACATAGGTTTTTACTCTTAAAGATTCCAACCGCGTTAAATCCTGAGGGAGTAAGATACCTTGGCATATTGAAGCTTTGGTATTCATCATTGATCAGCAGGCCCGCCGATCGGTCACAGGCAATAAGGGTGCCAAGAGTCTTGCCTTCTTCGTTGTGATCGATGAAAATGTCTGTTACATTGAGATTTTCAGGTGAAGCCGAGAACACTTTTTCGGCTAAAAAGCGTCCGTCTTTGACGCGCACGCTGATTAAACCAAGTGGGGTTCCGGCATAAATCAGGTCATCTTCAACCGTTGCCAGGCTGGTAACAGTTGCTTCAGGAAAAACGACCAGACTGTTGGTGTCGGCGACTGGGGTTGATAAGGTCCAGTTCTTGCCATCAAAAATCTGCAGGCCACGATTCTGGGTGCCAACAACAGTATATTGCCGGTTGTCTGATTCGTGGACTAAAACCGATCTGATTTCATTGCACGGCAAACCGTTAAGGTTGTTGTAAACCTTGAAATAACCGGTTCTGATTCTGGCGGGGGGGACTTCAAATCTCGGAAAATGTTGAACTCCAGGTTCCGGATCACAGGCGAACAGTGATCCGGTGACAAGCCAGAGCAAAAGCGCCAGCCGCCAAAACATCTTAGAAAATCATGTCTTCCATTGCTTCGTCAAGCATTGCTCTTGCTTCAGAGTCGACAATATCCTTGGCAAAGACAATTTCAGAAACCAGCAGTTGCCGGGCAGTTTCAAACAAAGCTTTATCTTTGGTTCCGAGGGGTTTGATCATGCTGCGTCTGAAAAGAAGCCGATAAACCCTGGCAACCTGGGTAAGATCGCCGCTTTGGATTTTTTCAAGATAATCGCGATATCGCTGATGAAAGCTTTTGCTTTCTTCTTCTTCTTCTTCAGTAAAAGATTCACTCAGTGAAGTGAAAATGGTGTCGATGTTTTCGTGTTGATTGATGGTTCGCAAACCGACTTTATCGGCCATGTCGATCGGAACCATTACCTGACCCAGGTCACTATAAGGGAAATCGATTACGTAATAACTCAAAAGTCTGCCTCGCACCTGCCTTTGATCAATTTTTTTGAGAATCCCCGCTCCGTGGATTGGGTGTACGATGGGAGAAC
Organism: uncultured bacterium; assembly: GCA_964613435.1. Classification (GTDB taxonomy): domain Bacteria; phylum Muiribacteriota; class Ozemobacteria; order Ozemobacterales; family Ozemobacteraceae; genus DYKG01. The sequence continues at coordinate 3,847 of CAZTHA010000015.1, read as the reverse complement.
CGACTTCGAAACTATACATTAATTGACTCCTGAATGAAAATTTTCAGCTGTTAAACGAAAAAACAAGACCATATCGACCCAGCTTACGTTGGATCGATATGGTCCTGTTTTCTACAATTTTCCTGATTCTATCGAAAAACTCAAATTTATTTGCCTGCTGCAGGAGCTGCGGCTTCAGCAGCTGCGCCCTCTTCAGCTTCTTCCTTAACCTTGGATACCTGACACAGAGCAACCTTGGAACTGGTGATGACTTTGAAGTCTCCAGCCTGAATGTCAGATACGTGCAGAGATTCACCAGATTCGACATTGGTAACATCGAGAGTGATGACTTCGGGGATCTTGCTGGGGAGACACTCAATCTTAACCTGTTTACACAGAGTGGTAAAAATGCCGCCAACCTTCTTGCCAATTGGAGTTCCGGTGAATTCCAGGTCTACATCAACACGGATCGGCATATCTTTCTGGATTGCCTGGAAATCGATGTGGGTAAAAAGATGGTTGATTGCATGCTTCTGATAATCACGAATGATGACTTCGCGAGATTCTGAACCACCGAGTTTGAGCTGGATGATGGAATTGCGGTTCGCTTTGCGATGAATTCTTTCAAATTCAGGTCTTGATAAAGCTATATGAACAGGTGTAAAATCCTTGCCATAAATAACGGCTGGAATCAGATTCTTTGCTCTGAGCTTTTTAGCGTCGCCTTTGCCAACGTTGTTTCTTACTTCAGCGTTTAAAATAAACTCTGCCATAGAAAACTCCTTATAGTAAAATTTGATTCTTGAATTATAGCATCTTGTTGGCCTGAAGTCAATTCAAGCGGCGAATAGCGCCTCTGGCAGGCTTTGGCAAAGAAAAATCCTGAGGGGGCTGAAAATGTCTGACTTGCTGGCTGAGATCAGGGCTGCAATCCTTTTAAGCAGAAAGCCCGGCGTCGGTGCCGCCGGCTTTCTCGATTTGATGAAAAGATTTGCAAGTCCCCTAGAAGCATTGAAAAAACAGAACTCATTACCCGAACTGGCTTCAACCGGTCAGAAAAGAGAGAAGTCTGCGACAGAAGCTGCAATAAATAAGACCTTGGCCGCCATTTCCGCCGGCGAAATACATTGTTTCTATTGCACCGGTCCCGGTTATCCCGAACAATTGCTCCATTTAACCGAGCCGCCGCCGGTTCTTTTTTCGAGTTCTTCAGCTTTGCCGGAAAAATTTGCCGCGGTTATCGGCTCGCGCAAGCCTTCCGACCAGGCAATCCGAAGCACCCAGAAAATTATTCCCCAGCTTGGGGCGGCTGGATACGCCATTTTGAGCGGCGGTGCTGCCGGAATCGATTCGGTCGCCCTTGAAACTGCCTGGCAAAAACAGATTCCCGCCTTTGCCGTTTTGGGCTGCGGTCTCGATATATGTTATCCTGCGGCAAATCGCCGTCTGTTTGCTGATATTAAGAACAATGGCGGCTTGTTAAGTGAATTGCTCTGCAGCGCCAAACCGCTGAAAAGCTTTTTTCCGACGAGAAATCGCATCATTGCCGGCCTTGCCGATGTCGTTGTTTTGATTCAGGCTCACGAAAAGAGCGGTTCCTTGACGACGGTGCGCTGGGCCAGAAAACTTAATCGACGATTACTTGTCAGGTCAGCGCCCGACAAAAATCAACCTGACTGGTCAGGCGGAGAAGAGCTTATCAAAAACGGTGCGGAATATTTTAGCGACGAATTGCCGCTTTAATTCATGGCAGCCTTTTTTGCCGCCTCAGCAAGTTCCAAAATCCCTTTTTTGTTGCCCCTGCAATTGGCTACCGCCTGCTTGAGCTCCTCCAACTGTTTGAGAAAGGATTCGCGGCTGTCAGCATATTCGCTGGTGAAATACCCTTGCAGGGTGGTTGGCATTTCTTCCAATGAATATTTGATTGTTTCCAGAGCCTGATCAACATGTTTCCCCGCCGGGAATGACTTGAGATATTCTACTTCAGAAAGACTGAGCATTCCCATAATTACGGTCGGGTCCCCTTCGCTTTCGCCGGGAAGTTGTTGTCTGGCAGCTTCCCAGGAAATATCGTCGGCCATCGAGGTTTTTTGCATTCTTTTGGCGAGCTGCCAGAAGACATCGGGTGAAATATAGAATTGTCCTGCACTTTCGTGATAATAAACCTTGTCGCGGTTTTCCCGGATCGCGGCATGACTTTCGTCACTGCCTTTCATCATCGCCGAAAGCGTGTTTAAGATAAGCTGCAGGCTCTGAAGTTTTGCCAGCTCTGCTTTAGCAAGATCCTCTTCATTGGTAGCCTCTTTCACCAGTTTTTTTGTGAAAGAATAAAGCTGTTCTGCTTCTTCGATCGGTCTCCCGAAGCGTTCATACCTTGTTCTGACCAGGCTGGCCGCAACGCTGTATTTTTCCGCCTGGTTGCATCTCATGGTCAGACCGCCAAATATCCAGCCCTCATTGTTGTTTTCGTCACGTATCTTATACCAGTATTCGCTGCTGCCCAGTAGATTTTGCTTTTCGGTTCCTGTTTCAATTATTTCAGCCCATGTTCCCAGAGGCAGGGTTGCTACAACCTGGCCGCTGGTATTTCCTGCAGATCTAATTCTCACGTTTGCACCGGAAACCAGTAAATGGGTGGTTTCTGCGAAGGCTCCCAGGCATGTCAGAAACATCAGAGAAAACAACAGGAATTTTTTCATATCGCCTCCCGGGCAGAATTTGGTCTATGAGACAGCGCCATCTCAAAAAAAAGCGAGGCCTGTGACAGCCTCGCCTGGTGTGTTAATGATCGTGTCCGCAGCCCGAGCAGCTTGAACATCCGCCGCTGCCACATGTCGGCATTTCTGAAGCGTCCTTCACATCCATGAGTTCCAGGTCGAAATGCAGAACTTTTCCGGCCAGAGGATGATTCAGATCAAGAGTGACCGTTTCATTGTTAAAGGCTGTGATCGTTGCTAGTGCCCGCTCACCGTTTTCGAGCTGCAGAGCAAGCTGAAGATCTATTTCCGGCTCAAAGCCATCACCAAAGTTACTTCTGGAGGTAGTGATTATCTGATCTTCAGAGTATTCTCCGTAAGCCTGATCCGGGGTCAAAGTAATCGTTTTCTTTTCACCGATGCTCATTCCCTGAATAGCAATGTCGAAACCCTGAATGATGTCGCCTTGGCCAAGAATGAAGCAAAGAGGTTCGCGATTGTCGCTAGAATCAAAAACTTCACCGGAATCAAATTTGCCCGTATAGTGTACGAATACCAGATCGCCTGATTTTGCAGTAGTCATTTCCTGCTCTCCTTGATTCCATGTAGTATGGAAAGATTTGCAGGAAAAACCTGCTTTTGCAGGGTATTATTTTTTGTAGGGCAAGTCAAGCCCAACGGCAAAGCATAGAATGAAAACGTGGCTGTCCAATAGGAGCCAAATTAGCAAGCTCGTCGGGCGATGACATTAAATGAAACCGGGGTTGTCTCGATGTTTGAGACAACCCCGGTACATATCAGGGAAAACTATTTGGCTTTTAAAATATTATTTTATCGGAATCTTGGCCGCTTCCCCCTGGAAGATCGGCTCAGTTGGCGTCGGAAGATGGCGGCAATCATATTCCAGGCCAAGGGCTTTTTGTTCTTTGAACAGTTTGACCTTGCCGGTCTTTTTCTGATTCTCTTTGGCCCATTCCTGATGGATCCATTCATAAATCTTGTAGGGTTCGAATAATTTCAATCAGCGGCAGCAGCGCCAGCGCGGTATAGCCCCAATAACCGAAATCGGGTTCATATTTTCCCAGAAGTTGGATGATTTTTCGGGAAACGACAACCACCGCCAGAAAACCAAAACCGACAATCGGGTATGTCAACTTTCGTAATTGTTCGAC
>CAZTHA010000014.1:0-29523 GCA_964613435.1 uncultured bacterium | reverse complement strand
ATTCTGCAATATGGTGGCCAAATCGTCAACCCGGAAGGGAACAAGTCTTTCTTCGATGCTGAACCTTCGATCAATGCACTTATGTCTCTGCAAAAGATGATTTTTGAAAAGATCGCCCGGGAAGGTCAGGGCTTCGACCATCAGAACGATTTCATTGCCGGAAAAAGCGGCATTATCGAAAGCAGTATCGTCAGCAAGGTTTACATGGAAGGCAGCATCAAGTTCGACTTTGGTGTCGCCGCCCTACCCGGCCAGTTGAAAAATGGGGTCATTCTTTCCGGAAGTAACATCAACATTTTCAACAATGGCGACCCACGCAAAGTCGCCGGAGCATGGGATTTCATCAAATGGTTCACCTCAAAGGAAATCGGCGCCGAATGGAGCATTCGCACGACCTATATGCCGGTGCGCAAATCTTCGATGCAGACCGAATATTTCATCAAAGCCCAGGAGCGTGATCCGAACCTGAAAGCTCCCTATGTCCAGCTCGATTACTGCAACTTCGAACCGAGGCTTACCTGCTGGTTCGAAGTCAGGGACCTGATGGCCGACCATCTCGAGCGGGCCAGCATTGGAGTTCAGGCTATTGCCGACCGGCACTATAGCACCAATCCCCTGCCCTGGAAGGCCCAGGAAAAGGAAAACATCGATTCACTGCTTCGTGGACAAATAACTCAATACTGTAAGGAAATGGCCGACGATGTCAATGCAATTCTCAGACATAATACCGACTGAACAGCACTCAGCAATTGATCCAATAATTGAAAGAATTACAGCTAGCAACAGGATTCTGATAGCTTCTCACCTTCGACCTGACGGTGACGCGACCGGATCGGTTTCCGGTCTGGCCAAATCTCTGCACAAAATGGGAAAAGACGTGCAGGTGGCGCTATTGGACGGGATTCCTGAGCGCTTCGCCTTCGTTTTTCCCGACCAGAAAATCATGCAAACGGCAGAAATCGACTCAGATCACGATTTGATCATTATTCTCGATGCCGGCGACGATACCCGCACCGGCATAACCTTTAATCGCGACAGCAGTCGCACGGTATTGATCAACATCGACCATCACGCGAGCAACAACTTTTACGGTGATCTGAATTACGTCGACACCGGCGCTTCATCAACCTGTGAAATGGTTTGCGGCTTGCTGGAACGCGGTAAAATGCCCCTTGACGCCGATGTTGCATTAAGTCTGCTGCTTGGGCTAATTACCGATTCCCGCTCGTTTCAGAATGAAAGTCTGCGCTATACCGCTCATCTTGCGGCAGCGAAGCTTCTGGCTACCGGCGTTGACAACTCACCGATTCTCAACACTCTCAATGCCGGCCGCAGCGAAGAGGATCTGCGAGTTCAGGGTTTTGGTCTGTGCAACTTCAAGCTCGAATGCAACGGCACCCTGGCAACCCTGGTGATCAGAAATCAGGATCTGCAGGAACGAAGAGCCCAGATCGGCAATATTTTCGGCAGCGGTATTTTCAACATTCTGACCAGCATGAAAAACACCCTGGCCAGCGTGGTAATTTTCGAGCGCGACGACGGCATGTCTTTCTGCGAATTCAGATCTCGCGGTGGCATCGACGTCAAAGAAGTTGCGGTTTCAATGGGCGGCGGCGGCCATGTGCCTGCCTCAGGATGCAGCCGGATGATACCGGTTGAAGAACTGGCCGCAGAGGCGATTGAAAAAATGAAAAATCAAGTAAACCTTTATTTGAAGGAAAATCTGGCGTGAAAAAGGGCCTGGCCATTTTCTTTTTCTGCTGGCTGATTTCAGGGGCACCCTGTGCGGCAGAACAGCTCGATGGCCGATGTCAGGTTGTTTTAGAAGGTCTGGGCACCTTCATCCTTGAAATCGCTACGGGCGACGGGCACAGTGAGAACTCACAGCTTGTGCTGCAAAAGCCCGGTGGCATGCGTGAGATAATCGACATTTACGAAGGCCTTCTTCCGGCTGATTTGCGAAAATTCGATCTTGACTCTGATAACAGTCAGGAGATCATCGCCTTATTGAAGCATCCCGACGGCAAAGATGTCATGCCGCACCTGTACAGCCTGAAAGAAAACTTCCAGCGGCTTTATCCGCCGGGTGATCAACAGGAAAATGCACCGCTGATCTGCCGTGAGTTCGTGCTTACTGCAAACGACAACATTCCCCTGCTATGCGCAAGAAATCCGGTGGTTTTTCATGATTTCGGGCCCCCGGATCTTTTTCAAATCGAGTTCTACCGCCTCGACCACAACCGTCTGGAACTCTTCGACAAAAGTTACAGTAACGGCAACCATTTCAACATTCTGATGAATCGCGGGGCGATTGCCTTTAATGAAGGAAAATACCTTGAGGCGATTGATTTTTACGATCAGGCGATTTCCTCGTCAACCGGGGAAATTTCTTCAAAAGCCTTTATCGAAGCGATTTTTTTCATTGCCGAAGCGCGAAAACTCACCAAGGATTTTAGTGGCGCTTTACAGCTTTACCAGAAAATCGTTCTGGAGTTCAGTCAGAACCATCGAACCGACCAAGCCCAGAAGGAAATGGAACTTATATCATCCTGTGCCAGTGAACCGGAAGCCCTGTCTTATTTCATCGATGTAACCGTGCAGGTAAATGCTAACCAATGGGAACTGGCTCTAAAAATGCTTGAAAACAGACCACAAAACTCGTCTTTGCTCGAAGACCGTTTTCTATTCATGAAGGCTGAGATTCTCGCGGCGCAAAACCGTGTCGATAAAGCCCTGGAAGTTTTTGCCAATCTAAAAGAGAGGTTTCCGGAAAGCAATCTTGCCGACGAAGTCGATCGACTCATGCAGGATATGCTCGAAGATCCGCAGGAAGCCAACGGACTGTAAGAATGGCCAAAGAAACGAAAAAGAAGAAAAGCTGGCAGGTCGAAGAAGAGGGAATGAGCCCTATTCAAAAGGGCATAATCGTCTCTCTGGTTTCCTTCATCCCTTTCTTTTTCTTCATTCTTCTGCCGGTTCTGGCCCGGGACCATTTCGTTAAAAAGCTCAAGATTCCGCCAGAGGTCTTTCTTTCAGCTCCTGAAGAAATAAATCTCGTTAAGACGGGCGAGATCGGCGAAACCTTCAAACTTATGATCAATGGGGTCGAATTCAAGGTCCCCGTAGGCTTTACCCCAATCAGAATCGGGCAGAATCTGATTGAATTTTCAAAAGACAGCCGCCGTCTTTCCGAAAAGGTTTCAATCATAAGTTTGAAAGAGCCAAAAAAAATTGAATACACCAGTACCGGCTTTGCCGGATGGTTTATGCCAAAAACGGTTCTAAGCTTCATGCAGACCATCCTCAGAGCGACCTGGCACCCGGTCAGACTGATGTTCAAGGCCCAGTTTTTTGCCAGTGAAGGTATCGCCAGCAAAGTCTTTGAAGCCCGCTGGGACGCTCATCATCGTGGTTTCATTTTTCCCACCCCGGGTGGAGCAGGCTATATTGGCCGCGTGTTCAGAACCAATGGCCCAGGCTATTTTGAGTTTTCACTTGTCGACCAGGTTAATCCGGTTACCCTGCAGCAATGGGTCAATCTTGCCATGAAAATAAAGCCGCCCGGAGAAAACGAGGAAGAGGCGGACCCTTATGCCCCGGCATTTTTCAATCTGGAAACCATGCAAAAACAGGCTCTCGACCCGGACCGACAGGTCGAGGTGCTGAGCCGTTCACTGAATGAATATTTCCGCACCGAAAGAGTAATGTGGTTGATTCCAGTAGCGCTGGTAATGAGGGAGCGAGGCTTTCACTCCCAGGTCATCGAACTGCATCGCAGCTATTTGAATGCCTTCCCGATTGGCTCTCCGCTCAAAAATACCTGGAACGAAATTCTCGACCAGACCGTTAATAACACTCTCAAGCTCGAAATTGACCCCAGTTTGCGTAAAAAAGAACTCAAGATTTATTTGACCAACTTAACCGACCGTCAGATTAGTCACATTCTTATCAAGCTCATCGTTAAGTATCCGGATGGCACCGAAAAAAGCTTTTTCAGCCACCTGCTTCAGCAGGAAAGGCTTTTTGAAAAACAGGAACGGGAACTTCTCACGTCAGTTCCCGACGACATTTCGGTCAACGAAGCCGATAAAATAGACTACCGCATCATGCAGATCGATTTTGTCGAGTAAGCACCGGATGCAGCTGCCCAAGAATCACTGACCGCTTCGCTCCAGTGGCGACAGGCACATTAGCCGGTTCCCCACGAAGGAAAGCGTCGCCTAATGCGGCGAAAGCCATGGCTTCACGAGCCATCACCGGAACAGCGAATTCGTCCGCCAGATGAACCGAGCATTTCCCGATCAATTTTTGCGCCAGACGCCGCATCAATTCCAGATTCAGTGCACCGCCACCGGCGACGATCAGCTGAGCGGGAAAATCGACGCCCCATTCCGGCTTCAATATCGCCTCGGCAATGCTTTGCACCGTAATTTCCAGCAGGGACGACATTTTCTGGGCCAGAGAAGTTTCAGCGGGAAAGCGGCTGAGAAACTCTCTCAGCGCCTGTTCACCGAATTTTTCGCGGCCGGTCGATTTGGGCGGATTCGCTTTGAAATAGGCGTCTTCAAGAAAGAGTTCGACCATGGTCTTATCAGGCTCGGCCATGGCGGCAACGGCTCCGTCCTTGTCATAGTGTTTTTTCCCATTAGTTTCCCGACGCATCAGCGCGTCCATCATCATATTTCCCGGCCCGGTATCAAAGGCAGAATGAATCGATACCCCGTTTCGACCGGGCTTCAAAACCGTTATGTTGGCGATACCGCCGATATTGAGAATTATCCGGTCAGAATTGATACCAGTGCCGAAATAGATGGCATCAGCATAAGGCACCAGTGGCGCACCCTGCCCGGATGCGGCCAGATCAGCTTCGCGAAAGTTACAGATTACCGGAATTCCAGTGGATCCGGCCAATAGTGAGCCCTGCAGCAACTGCATCGAGCCATTAACCGGAAAGCCGTCCCAGTTGGTCATTTCCGGAATATGCAGAATCGTCTGGCCATGGGCTGCGATGTAATCAGGCTGCCCGGCATTGCCGGCCAAAAATTTCCGGCAGGCTTCAGCATAAAGCCGGGCAACATAAGCACCGCCCAACAAAACCTCTTCGACTGAAGGATGGTGCATTAACTGGTAAAGGCGTTCGTTAACCTTTTCGGGAAATGGGAAGCTATCATGCCAGAGCAATTTGAAAGAACGGTCTTCGCAAAACTCGACCAGAGCGCCGTCGATACCGTCACCACTGGTACCGCTCATCATTCCCAGAATCTTGTAACTTTTTTTGGTCATTTCCCGGAACTCCTTGTTAAATCGTCGTTTCAGCGATTTTATACTTTTGCCAACCGGCACTCAATTGTGATATTCTATCAGAAATAAATCCAGGAGGCACCTCGGTGGCTGAAACAAAACAATTAACCGAAAGACAAAAATCACTCGAAATCGCAATTTCCAGTATCGAAAAACAGTTTGGTAAAGGCGCAGTAATGCGACTTGGCAGTTCACGACATCTTCAGGTCGAAGCGATTCCAACCGGTTCTCTTTCTCTTGATTACGCGCTTGGCGTTGGCGGCGTTCCCCGTGGCCGTGTCGTAGAAATCTTCGGGCCAGAATCTTCCGGTAAAACGACCCTGACCCTGCATATTGTCGCCCAGGCCCAGAAAATGGGCGGCCAGGCTGCGTTCATCGACGTTGAACATGCCCTCGATCCGGCTTACGCCAAAAAACTCGGCGTCGACATCGACAATCTGCTCATTGCCCAACCAAGCAGCGGTGAAGAAGCTCTCGAAATCACAGAAATGCTCGTGCGCAGCAATGCTATCGACTGTATCATTCTCGACTCGGTTGCCGCATTGACCAGCAAATCGGAAATCGATGGCGACATGGGCGATGCTACCGTGGGTATGCAGGCTCGACTCATGTCACAGGCCATGCGTAAACTAACCCCGGTCGTCAGCAAATCCCGGGCCGTATGTATTTTCATCAACCAGATTCGCGAAAAAATCGGAGTAATGTTCGGCAATCCGGAAACTACTCCCGGTGGCCGTGCGCTCAAATTTTTCTCTTCAGTCCGTCTTGATATCCGCAAAAAAGAAACGATCAAGGATGGCGACCAACCGGTCGGCTATGTTGCTGAAGTCAAAGTCGTAAAAAACAAGGTGGCTCCGCCCTTCAAAAAAGGCAAATTCGACATCATGTTCGGCACTGGCATTTCAACCGAAGGCGAAGTTCTCGAAGTTGCCGAATCGGCCAATATCATCAACAAATCAGGTGCATGGTATTCATACGGTGACGTGCGAATGGGCCAGGGCCGCGAAAATTCGAAACAGTTTCTGCGCGACAATCCCGATGTTTTTGCCGAAATCGTCCTCAAAGTCAAAAAGGCTCTGGGTATGATCGAAAGCAAAGAAGTCGAAACTGTAACCGAAGAAAAGAAAAAGACCGCAAAAAAATAACCGGGTCGACCTTTGCTTGTTCAAAACCGGAGCTGTCTCATAGGCTCAAATTTTTCTATTGTCATCGCCCGGCGCATTTGCGCCAAAAATCGGGTGATTCAGTTATAACAGGTGTTTCTGAGATACCCCGCTCGAATCGGGGTATGACAAATCGGGAAAATAAGCTTCTATGGGACAGCTCCTTTGATTAACAGGGAAAACTCTGTGAAACAACCCCGAAAAAATATTCGTTTCATTCTGATCTTCGCTCTGTTGGTTCTTCTGCCGGTAATAGCGACCAGTTTCGTCACCACAGAAATTCTCAACAGCATGATCGCGATGAATGAGCAGGAAACTCTCGAAAACCTGACACGACGTTCAGAAGTCATAGGTGCCAGCGCTCATTCTGAATCTTTTTTCAAACCAATTTTTAATGATTATGTCCGACGCTATTTTGAATACAAACAGGATGATCTGGGAAAATTCAACGCCCTGGCCAGTGAATTCAACGGAATTGCCGGAGTCAATATCGACGTATTCGCTTTTTCCGACGACGGCTCAACCATTTTATGTGATTCTTCGCCGACCGAACTGATTGAGGTCGCCTCATTCCTTCGAGATTTCATCTTTTCAGACCGGACCCCAGAGCGCTACAATCAGGTAAAACCGCAGCTACAGAAGAATTTTGGCCGGGATTTTCACCCGAGAGCCCTGAAAAACAACCGCAACCAGATTGTTCCATTTGCCAGCAACAGACCGGGAATGCTGTTTTTCTCGCGCAAACGCGAAGCCGGCAGAGAGGGAATGCGCGGAATTCTGCTGATCGTAAGGAACCTGCCCAGTCACGATGAGATTCTTGATAAATCTCTACAGAATTTTCTTCAGGATGAAATACGTCTGGCCATAATTCCGCAAAAAAACTCCGGGCGCTTGATCACTCGCGATGAAAAGCAGACCGATTTTCAAAAAGTTCTTGAAAAGATGGATCAGCAGAAAGCCGAAATAGTTTTCCACGACAATCACATCTGGAAAAAAACCGGTTTTGCAGATTTTTCTGTACTGGCCGGCAAAAAGCAGGATACCAGCTTCTATCAGCTGTTAAAAACCCTGCTGCTGAGCATGGCCGTGCTCATTATCTTCACCGGAGCACTGATAACCGGCAAGAAGCTCAACCAGGCAGCAAAAATCTGGATTTCGATCAGAATCAAGTTGATTGCCGTATTTGTGTTTGCAGTTTATCTGCCACTTTTGGGGCTATTCTTTCTCAGCTTCAAGGGCATGCAGGATCGTCGCGCGGTTCTCGAAAACGATGCCCGCAAAGGAATGCTCGACGTTCTTTACAAGCTCGATTCAGACTTTTCCAAAAAAGAAGAAGAAATCAAGGCAACTTTTGACCGCTTCTTCAACGATCACAGCTGGCAGGGCAAGCTTTCCGACGACTGGTATAAAAACGACAACCTGCTGCGCACCCATGCCGGGGTCAGCCTTCATGGTGAAAATTTTTTCAACTGGCTCGAAATACGCGGTTCAAGGCTAGAGCAACTGCATTGCACCGCCAAAGCCGAGGCCAACGATCGGGTTAAGAACCTGAATCGGGTCATGGCGCAAATTTCCCTTGAGAAATTCGTGCCGCAACTTATTTCGCCCCAAGCGAAAAAAATCCGCCAGTCAGATTTCATCATTCGTAACATTATCGAAAACCCGGTTCTTGGCTTCAGTCATTATTTTGAAGTTCCCGGACAAATTGTCCCGATGGAATTCGAAGGTGCTTTTCTTTACTGGTATTGGAATTATTATTCTACCCCCGTCGATGGCGTCGTTTTCTTTTCGGGCAATACCAAAGCTCAGTACAATGTCCAGAAATACCTGGCCCGGGCTCTTACCAACCGCTTCAGTTTCAACGGCGTGCAACTGAGGATCATCTCATTTCATCCCGCCGACCAGAAATGGCTACCTGAAAGTGCCGACATTGCCAGACCATTGGAAATACTGGCACGGATTGGCGCGATCAACCAGCGCATCACCGCTTCCAAGGTCGAAATCGACGGCCAGAGTTACCTTGCAACCTGTTTCCCCGGCATAAAAATGCGAGATGTATTTCTGACCTGTCTTTACCCGATAAGTGAAATCAATTCCAAGATCGATACCATGCGCAGCCAGATTTTTCTGGGAATGTTTCTCATTCTTATTGTTGCGGTTCTGACCGGTCTGCTTCTGACCAGGACTTTTCTTCAGCCGGTCGGCGAGCTGAACACCGGCCTAAATGCCCTGCGCCAGCGCCAGACCGATTATCGGGTCAATATCAGCAACACTGATGAATTCGGGACTCTAGGCGAAACATTCAATCAAATGATGGTTGAAGTAAAAGAAATGCTTCTGGCCGAAGCGATTCAGCAGTGTCTCATTCCAACTTCACCGCCGAGCATTCCCGGCTACGAGCTGATCGTTTACAACCAGATGGCAACCAGTGTTGGCGGCGATTATGCCGACGCCTTCGTTCTGCCCGACGACAAGTTTCTTATCGTTCTAGGTGACGTCACAGGTCATGGGGTGAGTTCATCGATTTTGACCGCAATGGTCAAGGCGCTGGTTTTCAGGTTTTCCCAAAAAACCGGCAAGCTCGAGCTGCTGATGAGAGATCTCAGTCACATGATTTTCGAACTTCTCAAACATCGCAAACTGATGACTTTCTGTGCGGCAATCGTCGACCGGCAGAATGGCAGCTTTCAGTTGACCAATGCCGGGCACCCGTTTCCACTGTTCTGTGATCGAAATGGCAAGTATGAATGTATCGAGCATAATTCTCTGCCTCTGGGAGTTTCCAAGAAGCGCAGCAATTACCCGCCAAGAAATGGGGTTCTCGAAGTCGGCGACATTCTATTGCTTTATACCGATGGTATTGCGGAGGCGACCAATAAGGCGGGCGAAATATTCGGATTCGACCGGGTCAGCGAAATTGTTTCAGAGAATTGCCAGTTGTCGGCCGAAGAGCTCAAAGAAAAGCTTTTGCAGGAATTCTGGAGCCACTATACGGAAGAACTTCTTGAAGACGACCTGACTTTCGTCATTCTCAAACGCAATCTCAGTCACGCTTAAGAACAATAACGGTCAGGTCATCATCGGGCTCGGCCCCGGCAAGAAACTCGTCGTATCTTTTTACCAGAGCATCGAGAATTTCAGCTGCTGAAAGATCTTTGAGGCTTTGCAGATGCTCTTTAAGGCGGTCATAGCCATACATCTCGTTTACAGAATTGGTCACCTCAACCAGGCCGTCGGTATAAAAAACAACCGTTTCATTTTCCTCGATGCGGTAATTGGCAAGTTTCAGTTTGCGCAGGCACGGGCTGGCACCGATCGGCAAATGGACTTCGGAAAAATCTTCAAACGAGCCATCGACGGCCATCTTGATCGGAAAATTGTGTCCGGCATTGGCGCAGCTTAGCTCTCCCCCTGAAATATCTAGCATGGCAGCGAACAGCGTGATCATCTTGCGGGCGGGTGGAATCTGGAAATAGGTGTGAATGGTCAGGTTGAGGTCGGCAAAAAGATCGATCAGCGACTGATTTTCTTTCAAACCCTGATAAACAATGGCTTTTGCCATTGCCATTACTAATGCCGAACTTACCCCGTGACCGGTAACATCGCCAATCAAAAGGCAAAACCGGTTTTCGTCGAGTTGATGCAGATCGAAATAATCACCGCCGACGTCTGAGGCCATGCGATTGATGAATTTTATCTGATAACCGGGTAATTCGGGGAAATCTGTGGGCAAAAGCGATTCCTGAACGTCTCGCGCCAGTTCCATTTCTTTGAGATCTTCGATCATGCTGTTAAAACTTGCCGACAAATCGCCAAATTCATCTTTCTGACCGGTGTGAATACGAAAACTGCTATCGCGCTTTTTGATCGCGGCCACACCGTCGGTAAGGTTTCTAACCGGTTCGAGAAAAATCGAAGAAAGAATGTTTCCGGTCAGCACGGCGACGAACAAAAAGACCAGCATGCAGGCCAGAATCAGCAGGCGGATTTGATGTAGTTCTTTTTCGATCAATCGAGCCGGATAGAAGCTGAAAAAACTGTAATCGCCGGCGTATTTGCCTTTTTGTCCGGTGACGAGCCATTTCTGGCCGGCAAGAACGATTTCTTCATCGAGGGGCTTATCACTAAACATCAGCCTTTCTGCGAATCGTTTCAATGCAGTGCTTTTCAATGGGCGCCCGGGAAACCACTGGCCGCTTGAATTGTGAAGAGCCAGGGTCAAAAATGGTTTGTCGGCACGGGTGCGATAGATTTCGTGCAAGTGCTCACGAACCATTTTTTTGAGAAGCACTGAAACAGTCTGCACAACAAAGACATACAGCTTTTCGGCACGGGCATTTTCGATTATCTGCCAGAAAATCAAAAGAGGCACAGGTCCGAACTGGAGCGGATGAATTTCACCCGGGCGATCGAGCAGAAAGAACATTCCGCCCTCGGGAGCTTTAACCACCATGCCAACGATGGGGTCGACTCCATCGCCGAGGGTTGTGCCAAGCGCAGTGTCGATACAAAAGCGGCTGAAAGCTTCTGAAAGATCTTTCATCCCCTCAAAAAACAGTTCGTTGGCTTCGGCAAACTTTATTTTGGCGCGGGTGTCCCTGATTTCAACCGTAACCATTTCATTCTTCTCGATTTTCGGACGAAGCAGATCGCTGATCTTTTCTTTATCTTCACTGGCAAAAACCGGCAGAATGGCTTTAAGTTGCGGTTCATTGGCAGCTCCAACCCGGCCGAAAGATTCATCGAGCCTGAAAAGCATCTGGCGGCCGTTGTTGGCAACTTCGGCGCGCATTGTTTGTTCACGGTCGAAGTGATACTGATAACCGAGAAAAAGAAAACCCATTATCGGCATCAACACCGCAACAAAAAAAAGACTGACCAGTTTTGTTCGAATCGATATTCTCAGCTGATTCTGCAATCGCCCGGCAATAAGACCGGCGCCAATCAGAAAAACCGCAATTCCAGAAAGCAGCAGCCAGTGCAGGCGTTGAAAAAATGCCGAAGAAAACCGCTCGGCAACGGCCACCCAACCCTGAGCAAGCCTTTTTCCGACCCAAATCTCATCATTTTCATGCACGTAAGGTTGATTCATCAGTTCGAGACGGGTCATTACCCTGTTGGCGAGCGAATTTTCAACCTGTTTTTGCCCGAAATGCAGGGTTTCATCATCGGCAAAACGGGCAAAAGCCTTGTAAAATTCAGCGCTTTTTCTTTTCTGTTGCGATTTGATACGGTATTCAGGGCCCGGCAACTGCCAGAATATCAGAAGAATGCCATTGCCGCTTTCATCCGAGTTCCAGTATATTCGGCCTTCTTCATGCTTAACGATTATCGGCAGCAGGGCATCGCGCTTTTCAAGTAACTGGGCCGCTTTGAATTCGCCGCCAAGCATCGACTTCACCGGCTTGCGAATCTTTTTATACAAGTCACTCTGATCGGTTGGGTTTGCTTTTATCAGTTCCCAGAGGCGCGTTGCCACATAGCGGGAACGCAACCGCACCTGGCGTGGGGTCAACAATTGGCTTTGCGGCGAAAAAAAATAAAGATCGAATTCAATCGGTAGAAAGGCCTGAAGTCGCCGGTTGAAATTCCGGACCCTATTTTCGTCAGGGTTTCTTTTCAGGCTCAGCCAGGCCCCGCGGGCCACCCTGAGCAAAAAGGTTTCATTATCGACATCGCAGGCAAACTGGGTTAATCTGGTTTCAAGCTTCAATCTAGCCTGTTCAAATGAGCGCTGCTTTTCAAGATTGATGGCATTGACCCCGAGAATAGCGGCGATGACCGCCGGCAAAAAAATGAAAAGCGCAAAAGAAGCAGAAAAGTTCAAAATCTTGTCTTTGCTTCTCCAGGTTTCCATCTTGCTACTCTATCCTGAGTCGTGTATCATGCAATCTCCTGTTAAGATTATTACTTTCCACGCAAAAGGACAAGCCAAAGCAGATGCGATTTGTAAAAAAACTGTATAACTGGGTTTTATCATGGGCAGAAAGCAGGCACGCCCTTCCGGCTCTTTTTCTGCTCGCTTTCGCAGAAAGCAGCTTTTTTCCTATTCCGCCCGATGTTTTACTGATCGCCATGGCACTGGCGACGCCCGATCGCTCGATGTGGTATTCAACTATCTGCACCGCCGGTTCGGTTGCCGGCGCAATCGGCGGCTATATTATCGGCTATGCGTTCTGGCAGGCAGTGGGCACATATTTTTTCCTCTACGTGCCCGGCTTTACCGAAGAACTATTTAACAAGGTCTGCCTGTCCTACGAAGAAAATTCGGTGTTTATAATTTTCACCGCCGCTTTTACCCCGATTCCCTACAAGGTCTTTACCATAACTGCAGGAGTTTCAAAGATTTCGATAGCCCCATTCATTCTTGCCTCAATTGTGGGACGCGGCGCCCGTTTTTTTCTGCTTGGCATCCTGTTCAAAAAGTTTGGCAAAAAAGCCAGAGAATTTATCGAAAAGTATTTCAATCTGCTGACCATACTGGTCGTGATCATTTACTTTCTGGCCTTTTACCTGGTTCCGCACATTTTCAAATGATCATCGCGGCTGCAGCCAAATCTGGCGATAGCGTATGAATGGTTGCCCCATCGGGCCGAGATTGATTTCCCGAACTTGCGGCTGATAAAGCAGGTGAGTGGTATAAAAATAGAGAAAAACCCATGGCGCCTGCTCGATGATCAGTTTTTCGGCCTGGCGATAAAGACTGACCCGGCGACTGGTTTCAGTTTCAAAACGCGCCTGATCGAGCAATTTGTCAAGCTCAGGGCTGGACAAACCGGTGAAATTATAGCCACTGCCGATATTCGAAGAATGAAAAAGCGTATATAAAAAGCTGTCTGGATCGGGGTAATCAACGGTCCAACCCATTCGGAAAAATCCGGCCTGCCCGGCTTCGATCGAATTGAGGTGCTCGCCGAAGCCCAGTTCTTTTACCCGGCATTTGATGCCAATATCGGAAAGATTGGCAAGAATGAAATCGCCGATTCTTGTGTGAATGATATCTTTATTGTATTGCAGTTCGATTTCGGGAAAGCCCTTGCCGTCCGGGTATCCAGCCTTTGCTAACAATGCCCGTGCTTTTTCCGGATCAAAACTGTAGCCACGCAGGTTCGGGTCATAACCGGTAATTCCCGGTGGCAGAACACCATAAGCGGTTTTAGCCCGGTTGTTCAACACCAGCTCAACGATGGGGTCGCGGTCGATGGCATAATTTATCGCCTGCCGGACCAGCACATCGTTAAATGGCGGCATTTTCAGGTTCATTCCAAGATAATTTGTGCCCCAACGACTGGTTTCAAGAAGGTATTTCGATAAACGGGGGTCCTGTTTAACGTTTTTATATTCGGAATCCGGCACGTCAACATGCATCAGATGCCCTTCGCGAAAAAGCCTGTATCTTTCAGCCTCATCGGCAACCACGACAAACTCTATTTTGTCGAGGCGGGGGCGGCCACGAAAATACTCTTCGTTGGCGAGAAGAACGAGGGTCTCGCCTTCTCGGCCACCCCATTCGAAGGGGCCACAACCGACCGGCATATCCTTCAGATCAACTGCTTCACAATCCTCCTGAGGCACAATAAACGCATTGCACATTCCCAAAAGCGAAACGAAAGGCGCAAAAGGTTTTTCAAGCTCAAAAGAGACGGTAAAAGTCGCCACCGCTTTAACCCCAACCAGTTCGGTTGTTTTTCCCGATGAATAATCGGCCGCACCCTTGATAACATGGAAAAAAGCACCCTGAGAATCTTTGCCCGGTTTAAGCAGTCGCTTGAAACTGTAAACCACGTCTTCTGCGGTCATCAGTCTGCCACCATTGCGGGTTGGCTTACCGGAAGATCGACGATGGAATTTCACGTCCTCACGTAATTTAAAGGTATAAAGAAGCTTATCGGTGCTTATTTGCCAATTTTCAGCAAGCGAAGGCACTGGTTGGGCATCGTCATTGAATTCGATAAGCCCATCGAATATCTGCCGCGCCACTTCGTGGGAATTGGAATCCTTGATCAAGGCCGGATCAAGAATTATGTAAGAATCGGCAAAAGCTCGACGGTAAACACCACCGGTTGCCGGGGCCGTGATCGGTTTTTTGACTGGTTTTTCCGGTGGGGCATCGCCGCTGCAGGCAGTTAAAAAGAATGAAATCGCCCAGAGCATTAACAGACTGGCTTTTCTGGAGATCATTGGTTTCCTCTCGAAATAAAATCGAATTATGATATCATTGTTACAGGCATTTTCCCAGTCGGAAGCGACAAATAAAAACAGCCGCTTTAGAAAGAATTCAGCGCATGGACAAAAAGCCGAAACGCAATTAAAAGAATTTCTCGACCTGCACTTCACTTATCTATGAGGAGTTAACAAGTGAAAAATTACATCAGCAAAAGTCGCTACCTGGTTATTGTCGTTATGTTTTTTCTGGCAATGCCTTGTCTGGCCCAGTCCGAAAAAACAAATCTTTTCGCAGAAGGAAAAGCGCTTTTCAAACAAAAGAAATGGGCAGAAGCCTGCAGCAAGTTTGAAACAATAACCAAAAACTCTTCTGGCACAGACGAAGTCTGGTATGTAATCGGCCTGTGCAAACTCAAGCTCGATGATGGGAATGGAGCCAGAAAAGCTCTTGCACGCATCAGTGAAAAGCGTATGGATCTGCGAGAGAAGCTGGCCAAGTATATAAAGGCAACTGCAAGCAAAAGACTATCGAAAATACCTATACCACCGCCGCCGAAAAATGGGCAGACAAGCAATTCTCAGTCAACAAATCCGCAAATAAAAAAACTGCCCGACGACCCGATCTGCAAAGCAAACAGGCGGGTAATTACCGGCGCGATTACCATGTATTCCATGGACAATGTCGTTCAGGGGCAGTTACCAGCGAACATTTTTGAGCTGCTAAAAGCACAGCATTTATTGCAGAATGCGCCCGAATGCCCAAGTGAAGGCGTATTTTGCATTTATCAAAAGGGCGGTGACATAAGGGTTGCATGTTCGCTGCATGGCAGTGATGCCGATAACTGTGTAAAAATTGACGAAGTAAAAATCGTCATGGAGAAGGAAATAAAGGTCGCCGAAAAGGCCGGGATCAAGCCGGTAGTAAAGGTAGTAACCGGCTCACTGCGCGAAACACCCCTGGCCGAATTACAGGAACTGGCCGAGAGTGGATCGGTCAAAGCCCAGATCGAGCTCGCCCAAAGATATTATGGTGGGCGACGCGGGGTTGAAAAAGATGAACAACAGGCCCAGGCCTGGCTGGAAAAAGCCGCGAATCAGGGCGATCCTCAGGGAATGAGCGAACTCGGTTTCTTTTTGTGGTCGAAAGACAGGGAACAGGCGAGAAACTGGCTTGAAAAAGCAGCTCTTGATGATAACAAAGCCGCGCATTTTCTTGGAAATCAACATAATATCGAGTATCTGAGCAACCCTTCCCTGAAGAATGAAAAAGAAGAAGCCCGCAAGTGGTATGCACTTGCCGCCGAACGCAACTACCCACCAAGCATATTGAAATTGTTCAGAATCGATTATCCCTACTCTTCCTCATGGACTATTGAAGCGACAGAACCGCTCAAGCAGGCTGCGATGGCCGGGTTTCCCGAAGCCATGAAGAAATATGCCGAAGTCACCGGGTACCTGGCCGGGATACAGCAGAACAATGATCTTCAAGCAGAAAGCCTTGCCTGGCACAGACTTTATCTTAAATTTGAAAAGAGCAGCTATGAAAAGGAAAATGCCGAAAAATTTTTCAAGACCGTGCTGCTTGGCGTGGACGATGAAGTAAAAGAAGCCGGCGAAGACCTGGCGGCCGATCTTGAGTCACAAATCGATGAATATAATGAAGATTAGCGATAAGAAAGCTTTTAGACAATTTCAAAGGGTTAAGAGCTTTTGTCGATGCGGCATTCGCTCGATAAAAAATGTCGCCAGGGCGGAAAGTCTGCCGATATTTCCGGACTTGATTTTAAACGAAAGAAGTGCTAGAATTAGCGCTCAATAAGCTTTGGCGATAAAACAAAAGCCTATCAACAAAAGCCGCTTTTAAAGCGGATTTTGTTATTTGATTAAGAACAGGAGAAAGTTAGTAAAATGACAAATGAAAACGTTATTGAACGTGTCAGAGATTTTGTCGAAAAAACTTTCTCGACCGAGTACGAAATCTACGACGTCAGTTACCGGCCGGTAAACCGGCAGATGCTGCTCGAGGTCTTCATCGACAGTGCCGAGGGCATCACGGTAAAGGATTGTGAGAAGGTTTCGCGGGCATTGAGTGATTATCTAGATGAAGCGGATTTCATTCACTGCAATTATACCCTTGAGGTTTCTTCACCCGGAGTTGAGCGCATTTTTAAGCGGCCGGTCGATTTTGAAAGACATGTCGGCAAGCTGGTTAAATGGACTCTGGTTCAACCCCCGGAAAACAGGAAAGAAGTCTTCAGAGCGAGATTGCAGGAGTATAATCCGGAAAGAATCGTGGTTCGATCAGAAAAAGGGCTTCGAGAGTTCCCTTTATCAGTGGTGAAGGAAGCGCGTGCTGTGTTGGAATTCCCACCCAGGGTTAAACGGGGATGACGGGGGAGGTAAGAAAGAAAAATGGCTAAGACAAGTTTAATCGAAGCATTGAAAGAAGTTATCGGCGAAAAGAACCTTCCGATGTCGGTTCTGGTTCAGGCTATTGAAGAGGCGCTGGTTGTTGCTTATCGCAAGAACTTCGACTCCGATGAGGACGTCGTAGTTAAACTCGATGAAGAAACCGGCGACTTCAAAGTCATTTCACGCCGCACTGTCATGGCCGGAGACGACCTTGACGACCCCGACAAACAATATACTCTCGAAGAAGCCCAGGAAATCGACCCCGAAGCGGAGCCCGGGGATATTGTCGAAGAAGATGTCACACCACCGACTTTTGGCCGAATTGCGGCTCAAACTGCCCGCCAGGTTGTCAGCCAGAAACTCAAGGAAGCTGAACGCAACATCATCTTCGAAGAGTATCACAGTCGCGTCGGTCAGGTTCTGACCGGCAAAGTCCAGCGGGTTGAACGCGGTCACGTTTACGTGGAATTCGCCAACACCGAAGCGGTTTTGCCGCCTCGCGAACAGATTCCCGGCGAAATCTTCAGAACCAATGACCGGATAAAGTGTTATGTTTCCGAAGTGAAACCGACGACCAAAGGCCCGCAAATCGTTCTTTCGAGAAGTTCGGCCAAGTTTGTCGAAATTCTTTTCGAACAGGCTGTGCCGGAAATTTCCGACAAGATCGTTGAGATCAAATCTTCAGCCCGGGAAGCCGGCTTGAGGGTAAAAATTTCCGTGGCCACTTCCGATCATCGTGTTGATCCGGTCGGCGCCTGCGTTGGTCTCAAAGGCAGCAGAATCAAGGGAATCGTTGATGAATTGAATGGTGAAAAGATCGATATCGTCAGATACAGTGACGACCCGGTTGAATATGTCACAAACGCTTTAAGTCCAGCCAAGATTCAATCGGTAAAGGTTTCAGAAGATGGAAGTTATGCTCTCGCGATAGTAGCACAGAGCCAACTGTCTCTTGCCATCGGCAAGGAAGGTCAGAACGTAAAACTGGCTTCCAAGCTTACCGGAATAAAAATCGACATCAAAACTGAAAAAGACATTGAAAACATGGCTTCAGACAAGAACACAGAAGACTGAATCGCGGAGGTAATGGATGGGTTCAAGATTACACGAAGTAAGTAAACATTATAATTTAAGCAACAAGGAACTCGCCCAGATTTTGGGTAAACTTGGTTTTGAAGTGAAAGCGCATCAGTTTTCAGCTGTAAGCGATGAAATGCTTGAAGCTCTCAAAAAGCATTTTAGCAAGGGCGCCCAGCCCAAGGTCGAAAAGCCTGCACCAAAAGCCAAGCAGCCACAGACCGTAGAATTTAAAAAAGAACCGGAAAAGAAAAAGGCTGAGCCGGTAACACCCCCTCCGAAGCCGGCCAAGTCTGAAGCAAAACCTGCGGTTCAGCCGGTTGAAAAGCCTGCTCATTCTGAAGCAAAACCTGCCAGCAAGCAACAGCTTGCCGAAGAAGAAAGAATCCGGGCCGAAAAGAAAAAGCTCGGGCCAAAACCTGTTCGCGTCGAGGAAGAGGAAGAAGTTGAAGTCAACAAGCAGATTACCATTATTAAAACTGCGCCTCCAAAGAAAGAAATCCCAGTAGCGAAAAAGAAAAAGGGCAAAAACAAAAGAGCCCATTTTTCGAAAAAGGTTCAAGCTGAAATGCGTGAAGCAGAGCGTCAGACAGAAGCCATCCTCGATCGCCACGGACGGGTCATTCAGCATGAAGATGAAGATGCAAATGCCCTGCCGAAATTAACCGTTCCGCGAGACATTACCGTTAGCCAGCTGGCAAAATATCTTGAAACAGATGCAATCGCACTGATCAAGTCTTTGTTCTCGATGGGCGTGGTTGCCAGTTTAAACCAGCGCCTGGAACCGGAACATATCCAACTTATGGGTCAGGAAAACGGAAAAGAAATCGTCTTTGCCGAAGACGTCATCGAGTTCGACGACACACCTGACCGGGAAGAAGATCTCAAGCTGCGACCACCAGTAGTAACGATCATGGGCCACGTCGACCATGGTAAAACCTCCTTACTCGACTATATCCGCAAAGCACACGTCGCCGACAAAGAAGTCGGTGGCATTACCCAACACATCGGTGCCTATCAGGTTAAAACCAGTGACGGTGTGATCACCTTCATCGACACCCCGGGCCACGAAGCCTTTACCGCTATGCGTGCTCAGGGCGCCCTGGTAACCGACATCGCCATTCTGGTCATAGCTGCCGACGACGGCGTTCAGCCGCAGACCATCGAAGCGATTCACCATGCCCAGGCAGCCGGAGTGCCGATTATCGTCGCCATCAACAAGGTTGATAAACCTGAAGCCAACGTCGACCGCATCAAGCAACAGCTGATGCCGTTGAATCTTGTGGCTGAAGACTGGGGCGGCCAGACCACCATGGTTCAGGTTTCCGCCAAGAGTGGTCAGGGCATCGACGAACTGTTGGAAATGATTCTGCTCCAATCTGAAATGATGGAACTCAAAGCCAACCCGAATCGCCCAGCCCAGGGAACGATCATCGAGGCCCGCCTCGACCGTGGCATGGGCCCGATCGCTACCGCTCTGATTCAGAATGGCCGAATTCGCCCAGGCGACAATATCATTTGCGGCACCAGTTTTGGCCGGGTTAAAGCGCTGATCAACGATGCCGGCGTTCGCGTCAAAGAAGGCGGACCATCGTTCCCGGTTGCAATTCTTGGTTTGAACGAAGTTCCCAAAGTCGGCGACAAGGTTGCCGTCGTCGAGAGCGCGAAATTTGCCCGCTATGTCGGTGAACTGCGCCAGAAAAAAGCTCGGGAAGAAAGACTTTCCCGCGAAAACCGAATCAAACTTGCAGATCTGTTCAAGCAGGTAACCGAGGGGCAGACAAAAGATCTCAACATCATTATCAAAGCAGATGTTCAGGGCTCCAGCGGCGCGTTGAAAGATGCTCTCGAACGTCTCAGCACTGATGAAGTCAAGGTCAATGTCATTCATACCGGCGTCGGCGGCATCACTGAAGCCGATGTAAATCTTGCTTCAGCCAGTAATGCAATCATTATCGGTTTCCATGTCAGACCGATGACCGGTGTTGATGAAGCAGCCAAGAACGATGACGTCGAAATCAAGGTCTTCAAGATTATTTACGACGCTATCGATGCGGTAAAACTCGCCCTCAAGGGTATGTATGACCCGATTTTTGAAGAAGAAGTTCTGGGCCGGGCCGAAGTACGCAAAGTATACCGTATTTCCGGAGTTGGTGCGATTTGTGGTTCTTATGTCACCAACGGTCTGGTTAACCGCCAGGCATCGGTGCGCATCGTGCGTGACGGCGTCGACATCTATGAAGGCAAGATTCGCTCACTCAAGCGCTTCAAAGACGACATCAGAGAAGTGCATCAGGGTTACGAGTGCGGTATCAGCGTCGAAAACTTCAACGATATCAAAGACGGTGACATTCTCGAATTCTTCCGCATGAAAGAAGTTGAAAGAGAACTCTGACGAACATGGGCATGATCGTGGCAATCGGCACCTTTGAACTGCATTTTCCCGAGGTTCACAGTCTCAAGGAAAAGCGCCAGATTCTCAGGTGTCTGCTTGACCGGGTCAAGGCCAAATTCAATGCTTCAATTGCCGAAGTAGAACACAACGACCTCTGGCAACGCGGCACGATTGGTGTCTCGATGGTCGCCAACGACCGAACCCTGCTCGAAAAAATGGCTGCACGAATTGAAGAAATTCTGGCCAACCATGATCAGGTCGAGGTCAGAGATTATTATTGGGATTACGTATGACCAGAAGACAGGAAAGAGTAGCCTCGTTGATCTTGCGCGAATTATCGAACATTCTTCAGCGAAAGGTTCAGGACCCGCGAGTGGAAGGGGTTCACATCGTTTCAGTAGACATCAGCCCGGATTTTCACCTTGCTCATGTTTTCTTCAGCACCCTCGATGAGAGTAAAAACCCTGAAGATGTTCAGAAGGGCCTGGATTCAGCCAAGGCGTTTCTTCGCCGTGAGCTCAAGAAAGTGATTGAATTACGAACCGTGCCGGAACTGGCCTTTCATTTCGATCCATCGATTCGCTCAGGCGATCAGATGCTGAATCTGCTCAGGAAACTGAATCCCCAGGATTAATCAAACTTTTAAACACAGGAAAAATCTGATGTACTATACTTGGCCGAGCAATGACTATGACCAACAGGCTCAGCTGATTGCCAATCGGCTCAAGCAGGCAAAGAACATTTTTTGTATCGCCCACCCCTTTTCAGATGGTGACGCTCTCGGGTCGCAGCTGGCCTTGTATCATTACTGCCAGAGCACGGGTAAGACCTGTTATTGTCTGAATTTTGATCCATTACCGGAGCAGATTTCATGGCTTGAAGGCAGCGATCGGCTGGTTTCAGAGTTGCCTGCCGACATCGATTTCGATCTCGGTTTTCTCATGGAAACCACCGAAGCAAGGCGCATGGGTGACCGCGTTGAGCATTTCAAACGCGCTCGGACGACCATTCACCTCGATCATCATGTCAATGTCACCGGACTTGGGGCAATCAACCTTATCGATGAAAAGGCCTCTTCGACCTGTGACATTCTTTACAATGTTCTTGAAAGAACCGGCGATCCGCTCAGCCTTGCCTGCTGTGAAGCGCTTTACGTCGGCATCATGACCGACACCGGCAATTTTCGCTATAATAATTCAACGCCGCGGGCCCATGAAATCGCTGCTGAACTGATTGAGCGCGGCCTGGTCGTCGACGAAATCTATAAAAAGGTTTATGAAACCACGAGCTACAATCGGGTAGTTATTCATGGTCTGGCCATGGCAAGAACCCAGCGCCACTGCGATGGCAAAATGGTTACCAGCTGGCTCGATCTCGAAGACTTCCGGCGCAGCAATTCAAGCGAAGTTGATGCCGACGGCTGCATCAGAAACCTGAGCTGCATCAAAGGCATTGAAGTTGCCATTCTCTTCAAGGAAGTTGAAGGGGGCAAGGTTAAAATCAGCTTCAGATCAACCGGCAAAATCGACGTGATGGAAATAAGCCGCACCATGAACGGCGGCGGGCACAAACTTGCTGCCGGCGCCCAGGTCGACGGCAAAATGGATGAAACCATGCAGCAGGTCATCGCCAAAGTTGCCGCAGTAATCGGAGAAAACTGAAATGTCAGATGGGCTGCTGGTTGTATATAAGCCTATCGGCTTGTCTTCACACGATGTCATTGACAAGATCCGCCGCATTTACCGCCTAAAGTGCGGACACGCCGGCACTCTAGACCCAATGGCTCAGGGCGTGTTGCTGGTTTTTACCGGCCGTGCCCTCAAGCTGATCAATTTCATCACTCCCGACCACCTCGACAAAACTTATTTGATGAAGGTTACCCTCGGCAGCACCACCGACACCTACGACGCCACCGGCCAGGTTACCTCGACCTGCAGTGAGCCAATCAATTTTTCCAATGAAGACCTGATAGCTGAACTGCGCAATTTCGTCGGTTCTTACGAACAGATCCCGCCGGCATTTTCAGCGATAAAAGTTGGCGGCAAAAGGGCTTATGCTCTGGCAAGGGCCGGCGAAGAAGTCAAACTTACCGGCCGCAAGGTGCATGTAACCTCAATTCGCCTCGTTTCAGATTACATCAGTGCCGAACAACGGCACCTGATCATGCGGGTTCACTGCTCTCGCGGAACTTACGTGCGTTCTATCGCCCACGATCTTGGGCAAAGGCTTGGCTGCGGTGGGCACCTTTCGTATCTGCTCCGGGAAAGGTCGGCAAATGGGCTTTCAGCAGCGCCTTTCCTTTCTGGAAAATCGAGAAAGGCCTTGATTTTGCAGCCTCACCGGCATTTGTCGATTTTGCCCACATTTTGCCGTTTCCCAGGGTGCACATCGGCAGCGAAAGCGAAGTTAAAATTCGTAACGGTCTGTCCATCGGCTTCAAGGACATTATCAAGGTTGAAGGAGAAGCGTTCGACAGTGAAAATGCCGGCAAGGTGCAGATCATTTCGCCGGCCGGAAAACTGATTGCCATTTATGAGCCGCGCCGCAAACCTGACAAAAACGGGAAAATTCAGGCCAAGCTTGCGCCGGTACGGGTGTTTCCAGAAAATGACGCTTAAGAATCTTCTTTCCGGCGATCCGGGAATCGGCCCTTGCATCCTCGGCATCGGCACTTTCGACGGGGTTCACCTTGGTCATCGCGCCCTGATTGCCAGTATCATCAATGAAGCCAGAATTGCTGGCCTGCCGGCAGTAATTTTCACCTTCGACCATTCACCGCGCAAGCTTCTCAACCCAAAAATCTTCAAAGGCTACCTGACCACGCCCGAAGAAAAATTTAGTCTTCTTCTTGGCACCGGCATCGATTATGTGGTATTTCGCCCATTCGATGAGTTTTTTGCCAGAGTTTCCCATCATGATTTCGTCAAACAAATAATTTGTGACAGTCTCGATGCGCAAACGACCTTCGTCGGCTTCAACTTTTTCTTCGGAGCCCGCCGCACCGGCACTGCTCAAACGCTTGCCAAGCTGCTGCATGAAAATCAGCGCGCATGCCGGGTAATCGAACCGGTAAAAATCGATGATGAAATCGTCAGCAGCTCGATCATTCGCCAGGCAATTGCCGAAGGCGATTTTGTCAGAGCCAATCGCTTTCTTGGCCGTGAATCATCGTTCTCCGGCGAAGTTGTCCATGGCGACCATCGTGGCCGGGCTATGGGATTTCCCACAGCAAACCTGCAACTCGAACAAAGCGAGAAGATCCTGCCACCAAACGGAGTTTACGCCTGTTTTGCCGACACCCCGCACGGCAGCTTCAAAGCTATCGTCAATGTCGGCATTCGCCCGACCTTCAACCGGTCAAATCATTTGCTTGAAGCACATCTGCTCGGCTTCGACGGCGACCTTTATCATCGAACGATCCGCATTCGTTTCTGTAAAAGAATTCGTGCCGAGAAAAAATTTCCGGACATGCAGAGTTTGAGCCAGCAGATACGCCATGATCAGGCGGCAGCCGAATCGATGCTCGTCTGATGCTCAGCAATCATCGCCAGTGCAGAAAGCACCGGCGATATCGGCGATAAGTGAGGCCTTTTTTCCCATGGTCATATTCATGTGAGTTCCATCCGGAATCGAAACCATCATTTTGCGAATCGAGCCCACCGAATCATAGCCTGCTCTAATCGTTTCTTCTGGCGCAATCAGATCTGTACCGCCATAAATCAGGCAAACCGGAGTTTTGATTTGTGGGAAAATGCTTAGATAGTCGAGTTTACCGCTACGGTCGCAAAACTGGCGTTTTTTAAGCCACATCAATGTCTGCAGAAAGGTTTCGACAGGCACATTCACCGACGCGGTTCTGATCAGAAAGCGAAACATATTCAGATCAGCGATACGTTTGGTTCGGTTTCCCGGTGTGAAGAAGGTTAATATGGCACAGAGAATTCGGCCAAGCAGCTTGATCGGCACAGTTCGATAACCGGTCAGGGCCGAAATTCGCACCCAGGTTCGCAACAAAGGCGGATAAAGGCGAATCATGCCATATTTGAATGGGGAAGCAGCGGTAATGACGGCCGGCGCATCGATAATACCCCGGGCCTGGGCCGCCATCGCCAGCATTCCTCCCATGCTGTAGCCGAAAACATAGGGCTTACAACCAGCCTCATGACATACCGAGCGCCAGATCAACGGCATGTCGTGTTCGAGATGAAAATCGAAATCCCAGGCGGCTGAGCGGTTTTGGGAAACCGGATAATTGAAGGGAAAAATATCGAAGTGCCTGGAAAGGTGCTGCCCCAACCCATCCGGCACCGCAAAAAGATTTGAATTATTGCAGATGCCGTGCAGAAGCAGCAAGGCCGGTCGCTTTTCCATCAGTCAATATCCTCGAGATCGGCAAGGTTGTCGCCCAAAGTCATGTCGCAGATCAGGGGAACATTGAGCCCGACGCAGTTTTCCATGGTTTTACGCAGTTTTTCTGCGACCTCGGGCAATTCATCAGCCGGCACCGAAAAAACAAGTTCATCGTGAATCTGCAGAATCAAACGCGCTTTTGAACCAGACTCTTCAAGCAGTTTAACGCAGTCGATCATCGCTTTTTTGACCAGATCGGCGGCCGAGCCCTGCAATCTGGTGTTTTTGGCGATGCGCTCAGCGCCCGATCGAATCTGGAATTTCTTGGAATTGATATCGGGCAAGCGACGAACGCGCCCGAGCAGAGTTTCAACCTCGCCAGTGGCCCGTGCCTGTTCGAGTACTTCTTCAAAGAATTCAGTGACCCCGGCAAAGCCGTTGTAAAAGCTATCGATGTATTCCTTAGCCTGAGGTCGGCTGATAGCAAGGTCTTCGGCGAGACCATGCGCGGAAATTCCGTAAAGAATCCCGAAATTTACCGTTTTGCCGACGTTGCGTTCAAAAGAGCTGACCTCGGCAGGATCTTTTTTGAATATCCGTCCCGCGGTCATGGCGTGAATGTCGGTGCCATGGCGGTAAGCATCGACCAGTCCCGGGTCCTGGGAGAAATGGGCGAGAAGCCGCAATTCAATCTGCGAATAGTCGATCGAAAGAAATTTGTGGCCGGCAAAAGGCGGCAGAAAAGCCCGACGAATCTTTCTTCCCCATTCTGTCTTGATCGGGATGTTCTGCATATTCGGGTTAGAGCTGGAAAGTCGCCCGGTGGCGGTTACTGCCTGATTGAAACTGGCATGAATGAGATGGGTCTTGTGATTAACCAGCTGCGCCAGAGTCTCGGCGTAAGTTGATTTGAGCTTGGCCAGTTCGCGGAATTCGAGCAGGTCTTTGCAGATTGGGTGAGCAAAAGCCAGTCGCTGCAGCACTTCAGAGTCGGTTGAGAATCCGGTTTTCGTCTTTTTTGGCGGTTCGAGGCCGAGGTCGGTAAACAACACCTCCTGCAGCTGTTTGGTCGAATTGATGTTGAATATTCGCCCAGCATGGGCATGAATCGAAGCTTCAAGTTCGACGAGTCGGTCGCCGAGCTCGTTGCTGAGATTGTGCAGATATTGCTCGTTGAGCTTGATTCCGGCCTTTTCCATGCCCAGCAGAATCTTGATCAGCGGCATTTCCAAACTTGAGAAAAGATTGTCGAGCTTGTGTTCCTGCAACGCCTGACGTAAATGCTCATACAGGTGCAAAGTTAACAAAGTGTCCTGACAGGCATACTGGGTCGCGGCCGCCAGATCTACGGACGCAAAACTGCTGCTGCCGGCCACCTCTTTATATTCAGAAACCTCAAAATTGAAAAGCTCCTTGCCAAGGTTCTTCAGGGAATTCGATCGGGTCGGATCGATTACGTAAGCGGCGATCAGTGTATCGAAAAGCTCTGCTCCGGCTTCAACTCCCTCTTCGGCGAGAAAGGCCAGATCGAACTTAAGATTGTGCCCGACAATCAGACGATTTTTCAGTTGTCCGCCAAGAATCGTGAAAAACTCCTGCGGGTCCATCTGTTCCTCGGGTGAGAGTCCGAGATAGCTATGCCTTATCGGCACATAGACGGCCTTTTCGAGATTCGCGGCAAAAGATACCCCGACGATATGGTCATTGTAAGGGTCGAATCCGTTGGTTTCGATATCCAGACAAAGCAAATCGCCGACCCCGGCGAAGTATTCGCGCAGCTGTTCGGGCCGGGTTATCAACAGCCTTTCACCGTCGAGGGTCTGGCGCTTGACCGGCGCGGCCTCGACGATGCCGGCTGAACTGAGGTCACGGCCGGCAAATTCCCGATAAAGGGAATTGAATTCAAGATCGTGAAGCAGCTGCACGAATTCACTCTTTTCAAAGCCGGATTCGTGCCATTTTAGCTCGTCAATGTCTGACAAACACTCGACATCACAACGAATCGTCGCCAGATTATGGGAAAGAGCGGCCATCTCGCGGTCATCGAGAAGTTTCTGCCGCATCTTTTCATTGTCGACCTGATCGATGTTGTTATAGAGATTCTCAATGGTGAGAAACTGCTGAATCAGCGCCATACCTTTCTTTTCGCCGATTCCCTTCACACCGGGGATGTTGTCGGATGAATCGCCCATCAGCGCCTTGAGCTCGATGATGCCCTGGGGCTCGAACCCGTATTCGTCGCGAAAAGCCTGCGGATCAATTTCTTTTGTTTCGGAAACGCCCTTCTGGCAGAGTTCGACCAGAACATTTTTATCGACAAGCTGCAACAGGTCGCGATCTCCAGTAACGACCTCCACATGATAGTCTTTTTTGAGAATCTTTGCCGCCGAACCGATCAGATCGTCGGCCTCGTAGTCTTCATGTTTCAAAATCTTGATGCCCAAAGCTTCAACCGCCTTGTGCGCCATGGGAATCTGATCGAGAAGGTCTTCAGGAGTCGGTTTGCGTTTGGCCTTGTATTCGGGATAAAGTTTTTTTCGAAAAGTATTGCGCGAGGTGTCGAAGGCAACGGCAACCAGCTCAGGCTGACGATCCTTGAGCATCTTCAGCAGCATGCGCACAAAACCATATATGGCCCCGGTCGGCTTTCCGTCGCGGGTTTTTAGCCGTTGCGCCTGAAAAGCGTAATAGGCTCTGAAGATGATGTTGTTTCCGTCGATTAGCAGACAGCGGCGCATATTTTCCCCCATAAAGTTTATCTACCTGCAATATAATACAAGCGAGAGGCAAAGCCAACCAGCAAAATACCCCGGGCAATCGAGAATTTGCCAAGAGCGCTTATTTGAGTTAGACTGCAAAACTGAACGAAACACTCAACCGATCACAGGAGGAATCGTCATGACCACTGTCGGACGCGAAATTCAGTCGGACCTTTCCCGGGCGACCAGTCAGGAATGGCTTCTGACCAATGGAATAGGCGGTTTTGCATGCTCGACCGTCCCCTGTATCAACACCCGCCGCTACCATGGCATACTCGTTGCCGCGATGCGCCCGCCGGTAGAAAGACTGGTTCTGGTTTCGCGCCTTGAAGAAACCCTGATCATCGACGGAACGGAAGTTGCCCTGTCGACCTGTGTTCACAGCAAAGAAATCAAGAACCCGGCCGGCTATCTGCATCTTGAGCGCTTTGAACGAGAGCCGCTGCCGACCTGGTATTACCAGATCCGCGATGTATTGCTGATTAAAACCATAAACATGGTTTACGGACAAAACACCAGTCTGGTAACCTACAAAATCCTCGGCAACGGCCACAATGTGGGTTTGCGAGTACGCCCGCACTTTCTCTTTCGCGATTTTCACGGTAACACCTTTGAAAATGACGGCATAGAAACGAATCTGCAGGTTCAGGAACGCCAGTTCCGGCTCCAGCCATTTTTCAATGCCCCCGAACTCTTTACCCGCTGGGACCGCGGCCGCTTCGTTACCGACCCACAATGGCACCGTGACATTTTTTTGCAGGTCGAAGAAGATCGTGGCCTGCCGGCCTTTGAAGACGATTTTTCCTGCGGTTATCTTGAAATAGCGCCTTTCTCCGGTTCGGCATCGCTGATTTTTTCAGATCAGCCATTGAAATCTTTCAACCCAATCGACCTGCGCAAGCGCGAAGAGCAGCGCCTTGAAGCCATTGCCGGCTCTCTGCATTCTGACGATCTGTTTCTGCGGCGCCTGCTTGTGGCTGCCGACCAGTTTATCGTCGACCGGCAGAGTACCGGCGGCAAAAGCATAATTGCCGGTTACCCCTGGTTTTCCGACTGGGGGCGCGACAGCCTGATCTCGCTGCCCGGTCTGACACTGGTTACCGGACGGATTGAAGAAGCCCGCTCGATTCTCAAGACCTTTGCCGCATCGATCCATCATGGCCTGATTCCCAACTGCTTTGCCGACAAGGGCAATGAAGCGATGTACAACAGTGTCGACGCTTCGCTGTGGTTTTTCTTCGCCGCCTTCAAGTATATCGAATACACCGATGATTATGATTTCGTGCGCGACTACCTTTACGAAGCCATGACCCAGATCGTCGAATCTTTTCAGCAGGGCACCCATTTCGAAGTGAAAATGGATGCGGAAGATGGTTTGATCAGTGCCGGAAATCCCGATGTGCAAATGACCTGGATGGACGCCAAAGTCGATGGCTGGGTGGTTACCCCGAGAAACGGCAAGGCGGTCGAGGTAAACGCTTTATGGTACAATGCCCTGCGCATCATTGCCATTTTCCAGGAAAAATTCGAGGGGCATTCGCGCGAGATTACCTCGCTGGCCAAAAAGGTCAAGGCTTCGTTTCGAAAAACTTTCTGGAATGAAGATGAACAATGCCTATACGACGTCATCGGCAGCGATGGCGACCTGGACGATTCATTCAGGCCCAACCAGATTTTCGCGGTTTATCTGCCCTTCTCGGTTCTCGAACACCCGCAGGAAAAACTGGTTGTCGATCAGGTATTCGACATCCACCTGATAGCTGCCGCGTACAAAGCTGAAACGCTTGGTGTAGTTAACGCCATCGGCGCTGAACTTCAGATCAACCACCAGCTTGTCTTCGCCATCGGCCAGGCGGTATTCGCTGGCAGAAGCACTGTA
Organism: uncultured bacterium; assembly: GCA_964613435.1. Classification (GTDB taxonomy): domain Bacteria; phylum Muiribacteriota; class Ozemobacteria; order Ozemobacterales; family Ozemobacteraceae; genus DYKG01. The sequence goes on along the minus strand of CAZTHA010000014.1, from coordinate 21 downwards.
CAGCGGGCGGCTAACGCTAGA
>CAZTHA010000013.1:26907-30706 GCA_964613435.1 uncultured bacterium | reverse complement strand
AGAAGACCTTCGGGCAGAACAAGCAGAAAAATTGTTCAAACCGGTTGTCAAGAGAATCTGCTCATTGAAAGAAAAAGTAGTCGGGATTACTGCGACAGGAGAAATTGACAATCGCGCTGGATTCGCCTACCTTCTCGGCAAAGCTCTTGCCGGAACAGGAAAGAAAGTTCTGGTCATCGACGCTGATTTTGCACGGCCAATGTTGAATCTGTTTACCGATACGCCATGCATATATGGCCTCAAGGATCTTCTTGGAAGAAAAAATGCAAACTGCCGAATAGATTTTCAGACAGAGATTGAAAATTTGAGCATTGCGCCGTCAGGAACTCCAGACGCCAAAACTCAGGAAAAAATGAACTCTGAATTCTGGCAACTGGTTATCAAAATGTTCAAAAGAAAATATGATTTCATTCTAATGGTTTTGCCCCAGTTGAAAAAACTGGGACAGCTTCAATTGCAGCAGCAGCAAATACTGTATTTAACTCTGATGGATGAGGATTCTGAAAGTTCGATAAATGACTACTTTTTTTCTAAAATAGTTTTGAATAAATACAATTTCAGCCTTTTTCAGCCGGTAAATGTTTTTCAGCAGTAATCAGTCAAAGGGACAACGGTCTGGAATCTCGGCACTCTTTTCTCTGATTCCCAGATACATTCGGTAAGCTTCGCCGGCCCAGAGAACGATCGAAGTCGCAACAATAATCAACAACCAGTCATTCATCGCCAAAGCCTGGGTTCTGAACATTGTGCGGCCAAATTGCACGATCAAAAATTGAATGACGATGATAGCCGGCAAAATAACCATGAAGCCATGGTTACCGGTCAGTCCCTTAAGTGCAGAATGCCTGAAGCCAAGAGCCCGCGCATTGAACATATTCCAGACCTGAAGCATGACGAAGATCGAAAAGAACATTGACAGCTCGTAATCGGTCACAGCTCCATCTGCCTGATAATATTTCAAAAGACCGATTAAAAATACAAAAAACAAGGCGCCGACTCCGAAAATGTGTTTATACATCGCCGGAGTAACCAGAAAATCTGCTGGTTTACGCGGTTTGCGCGCCATGACTTTCCAGTGAGGAGGTTCAGTAGCCAGAGCCAAAGCGGCAAAAGTGTCCATGATCAGGTTCACCCAAAGCATCTGCACTACAGTTAAAGGCATTTTAACACCAATAAATGGCCCCGTCAGCGCAACACCCAGTGCAACGACGTTTATCGTCAACTGAAACATAACGAAACGCTGAATATTGTCGTAAAGAGAACGCCCCCACATAATCCCTTTGACCACACTTGGAAATGAATCATCAAGAAGTATGATATCACTGGCTTCTTTGGCTACCGAGGTTCCGGTTATGCCCATTGAAAGGCCAACATTGGCATGATTCAACGCCGGTGCATCGTTTGTTCCATCACCGGTAACCGCAACAACCTCGCCTGACTGCTGCAGAAGCTTAACCATTTTCATTTTGTCGGCAGGTCTGGCTCGGGAAAGGATTTTCAGTTTTCTGGCTGCCTGAGCCGCTTCTTCGTTTGAAAGAGCCTGAAAATCTGCACCGGTCATGTGGATTTCTGCAGCAAGGTCACCCTCTTCGATCAAACCGATTTGCCTGGCGATCTCCCAGGCCGTATTCGAATTATCACCGGTAATGACTTTAACGCCCACCCCGGCTTTGCGGCAAACCTCAAGGGCCTTGGGCACCTCCGGACGAATCGGGTCGGCAATTGAACAAAAGCCAAGCCAGATCATGTCGCTGGCTATCTCGGTTATGTCGCCTTCAGGAATCTGCTTCAAATTGCGCATGCAGGCAAGACCAAGGGTGCGCATACCCCTGCTCTGTGCGTCTTTCAAGACATCAGAAATATCTTCGACAAAATGACTGATGCTTTGAATTCCTTTGTCGGTAAGAATTTCATTGCATCTGTGCAGAATGATTTCCGGAGCACCCTTCACGTAAAGAATCTTTTCATTTCCAAGCCCGGAAACGCCATAGGAACCCATCATTTTTCTTTCTGTCGAAAAGGTCCACTGCTTCTCGAGCTGAAAATTCTGCCGCAGCTCGATGTAGTCAATTTTTTGTCCTTCCAGCCACAACAGAGAAGCGCCTTCAGTAGGATTACCAAGAGCGACGGTTTCAGCTCCCGGCTTACGACTGAGGTTTGCCGTGCTGTTGACCGCGATGGCCTCGGCAACGATCTTTTCAACATCTGAAGGTAAATCGGCTCTAAGTCTGCCCTCGGCCAACGCCGGGAAATTGACTGAATTCATAACCATTTTATTCTGGGTTAGAGTTCCGGTCTTGTCAGAGCAAATGACTGTGGCTGCACCGATGGTTTCGCAGGCATGCATGCGTCGAACCAGATTGTTGGCAGCCGTCATTCTGCGCATACTGTATGCCAAACTGAGAGTTACGCTCATCGGCAAACCCTCGGGCACAGCGACCACGATAATGGTTACCGCAATCATGAAATACTTGAGAAAATCTGAAACAGCCTGGGTCGTTAACCATTGCGCCGGATCAGAGCCCAGATAACCACTCAAAGAGCCGGTGACCGTACAAAGAACGAAAAAGGCTCCCGCAGCCAGCACCAGCTTTACCCAGGAACCAAGCCCTGATTTGCTGATTATTCTTGGCAAACGTATCTCGCGGCCAAACATTTCAAAACCATCAGCGACAATCGGCATCCAAACCTTTGCCAGGGCAATCATCGCCGAGAAAAACATTATCAACGAAAAACCCCATTGAGCACTGTCCAGCTTCAGTTCGCCAACCATGTGACCGCGAACGACCAGGGCCAGAAAAGTCAAAAATGCCACCGAGAAGCCCACCACGCCAATCAATTTGCTGAGTCGATCGAGCTGGCGATTCAAAGGGGTTTCCTCGTCGGTTTCTTCGGCAGCTGAACGGGCCGCCTTGCCAATTTCGGTATGGTCACCCACCGCCGACACTCTGAAAGTGCCGTGGCCATCGAATACCATCGTACTTCGCAAAAGAAAGTCTGCGGAATATGCTGATCCTGAATCAGCACGATAACCGGGCTCCCCTTCAGCGAATTTGTTCACCGGCAATGATTCGCCGGTCAAACGAGCTTCATCTATCTGCAAAGCTATCGACTCAACCAGTTGTCCGTCAGCAGGAATTTCTTCACCGGCCTCGATCAATACTATATCTTCCACGACCAGATCTTTTCTCGGAACGGTGGTAAAAACTCCATCCCTGATAACTTTGACCGGCACCTCATCAGAAACCTGATTGAGAATATCGAATTCTTTACTCGCTTTGTATTCGTTGAGAAAAGCCAGAGTGGTCGCCAAAAGTATGGCAATGACGATGCCAATTCCTTCAAAATGCTCGCCGTTGATGAAACCAACGCCAATTGCAATTATCGCGGCAATCATCAGAATGCGAATAATTGGGTCATCGAACTTTTCAAGCAACAGCTGCCACCATGGATCTCTTTCGGCGGGGGTTAAGACATTGGCCCCGTATTTTTGGCGGTTTTCTTCGACCTGAACAGCGGTCAGCCCTTTCAATGCTTTATCTTGTGTTTCAACTGATTTCGTGGCCACAGCGTTCTCCTGAAAATTTATAACGAGTGAGGGTTGATTATAGCCCCTAAGGCACTTTTTAGCAACCAACCCCGGAGCGGCATTTAATGACTTCGAACATTTCTACAGCTGTAGTTTTACCCTTCACCGAAGTTTCCTGCAACTGTTCATACTCGACGTGCTCTGCGACCAGATTCAGGGTTGAACGGCTGATAATCACATGGGTATGCTTGCCAAGCTTGCTCATTCCCT
>CAZTHA010000013.1:0-26897 GCA_964613435.1 uncultured bacterium | reverse complement strand
GGATGAATGGCTGACAATGTAATGGGTATTCTTGTTAATGTTGCTTAGAGACTTGAGGCAAGAAGCAACATTAACCGTATCTCCGATTACCGTGTGGTCCATTCTTCCGGGTGAACCGATGTTTCCCGCAATGACTTCACCGGAATTGATGCCAACCCCAATCATGATCGGAAAATCATGCGCCTTGATTCGCGCCTGATTGTATGCTTCAAGCTCCTCCATCATTGCCAGAGCACACCTTACCGCATTCAAAGCCATCTCAGCCGCTGAGCCACCCTCTTTTTCGCAGGCAATGAATTGAGCCATGATCGCATCGCCGATAAACTTGTCAATATCGCCGCCATGCTGTTCGATGACCAGATTCATTCTGGCAAAATAGCTGTTTAAAAGGCCGACAACCCTCTCTGCCGGATGAGATTCAGAAATCGTCGTAAAATTGCGAATATCAGAAAATAAAATGGTTGCCGGCACTTTTCTGCCGCCAAGAGCTGCGCCCTCATCAGACTTAACTGCGGCAACAGCTGATTTAGACAGATATTTGGTCATCTTTTCCCGTTCATCGAGCCCTTTGCTCATGCTGTTGAAGGCTCGCGACAAATCAACCAGTTCGTCTTCGCCGGGCAGAGAGACTCGACAGGAGTAGACGCCAGCTTCAATCATTTCCACCGCGTTACGCAGCATTTGAATCGGCTGCAAAATCGATCTCACCGCCATTCGCCCAAGTATCCACAGGATCAGCAATGTCACCAGAAAGATCACTACGAGCAAAACCCGAAGAACCCTTAGCTCTTCGCTAATACTGTCATAACTGAAAAGCAAAACCGGGGTAAATGCGTCGAGATTGGCCAGCTTGAAGCTGTAAAACAAAAAGCGCCGGCCATCACTAAACTGGTAGGAATCTTTGATCGAAACCCCGGCAAAACGTGTCGGCTCGGTCATCTTTCCGATTCCGATCGATTCCGGGTTGGCATAATCATAGGGAAAAAAAGGCTCTTTGATCAGGGTCTTTTCAAAATACTTGCCGCGACTGAACCTCGACTTGCCATAAAAAAGCTGTATGTTTCTGCCGATTTTCTTTTCTTTCTGAAGCTTGTCAACCATCAGATCAAGATATAACTGGTCGAATTTGTGATCCTTGATGATGAAAACCATGACGAAAACCTTTTTGTTTTCACCAACCGGCGAGAATTGCCCGACGAAAAAATGCGTTTTGCGATCGGTGAATTTCAACTCGAAAGCGGTGCTTTCGCGATGTTTGAGAATTGCCTGAATATCGGCAAGCTTTGCTCCCCCGGTTTCCTCGAGCATTAGATCCATAAGACTAACCGCTCCAGAATAGCCTTCTTCGACCAGGTTGCCGGTCAAACGCAGCTTGAGCTTTGCCAGTGAAGATACAAGCGGCAAAAGCCCTCTTCGTTCGTTCGAAGAAAATTTGTTGCGCAAGACTTCTTTTCCGGCAGCGTCAAAAAGATAGAGGTGCTCGACCCCAGCCCGATTGAAATAGTCGGCAATAGTCCTGTTGATTCCAGGGCCGGCAAAAGGGATTTTCTCACCGGGGCGATAATAATTGAGCATGTCTCTGGTAAATGAATCGCCGACCCTTTTTAAATGACTGTAGACATATTCCTTGTTCTCTTCGATATCCTTGCGAATTCGTTCGAGTTTTTTGAATGCCTCATTCTCGTAAAACTGGCGCCGACCATTGAGTAACTCAAGGCCAAAATGAACTACAGCTGCTGAAGGCAAAGCCAGCGTCAAAAGAAATAGTCCCAGCAGTTGCCAGCGAATGCCCAGCGCCATGCCGTCGTTGCGGCGGCAGGTCAGTACCGTCGTTACTGATGCGATCAACAAAAGAAAAAAGACCAGATAGGTCAGAAAAACACTGCGCTCAAGTTGCAGATCAACATCCCGCAAACTTCTGGCCGCAACTATCACCTTATGACTGTCGAGTCTTCGCAGAGCAATCAACAGCCCATTCTTTTCATAGACGCCGTTTGGCTGCTCATCAAACCATTTAGCCCAGGTGTTGCGTTCAGTTGCGCCGAAAGGATAAGGCAAATGATTGTTGGCGGCATTTTTCGAGTCAACCCAACCGAGCGCATAGCCCTTGCTTTTCCATTCATGGGATTTTCGGGCGTAAAATCTTGTCAAACCAAACGTCGAGGGCAATCCCGATTCTTCGACAACTGCAAGATGACCGTAGGCCGACACTTCGTGGGTATCGTTCAGAATCATGTCGAGGTCTGTCCAATGTAAAAAAAACACTTCACTGGTAGTCGCGTGAAAAGCCTTCAATCTTCCGTATTTAACGAAATCGACGAGGTTAGGATCGTCATTGAAAAACTTTTTTACCAGAACGATCGAGTCGGCATAGCGGCGATCGTTAGCCTCGCTGCGACGTTGCTGAACTCTCAGGGTAATTGCCTCTACAAGCTTGTAATAAACAAATTTTGGTAGAATCCGATCGCTGTGAGCGGAAATTTCAAATCTGTCATTCCATTTCAACAATTTTATTCCGGGAATATTCCGGCGCAAACTTTTTTCATACAATTTAAGCCGCAATTGCAAAGGATATTTGAGAATCTCATTGAATGATCTGACAGAGATAAAAGGCAAAGGCGAAAAGGGTAATGGGGTCATCCGCAAAACCTGCAGGTCAAAAGCAGACTCGGTTATCTTAACACTATATTCGTCAAGTATTTCCTTCAGCTGTATTTCCGGCAACTGCTCTACTGCTGCCCTACCAACAATTTTTTCAACCTCGAGCTCATATTCACTTATTTTTTGATCCCGGGTGCTTTTGAAGGAGCTGATCATCTGATCGATCAGAATGAAAAAGGGGAATCCGAGCAATAGAACCAATACTGCCAGCCATTTCCATATTGCCAGCGGCTCCAGGCCCAACAGTACTTCGCTTGAATCAGAATTTTTGGATTTCAACCCGAATTATTTCTTTCTTTTTTTTGCCATGATAGCAGTACATAAATAACTCTGCAAAAATAGAATTTCTGTTTAAGCCACAGGGGTTTATGGTAAAGTAGTCGGTGAAAATTCAGGAGGGAAAAAATGACGACAAGACCTCTGCCCATTTATTTGAAGCATCTCAATAGCGTCGAAATCGAAAACCTGTTAGCCAGAGAAGCACCGATTTTTCTGCCGATCGGCACTCTGGAGCCCCATGGCCGCCACCTGCCAGTGGGCACCGACACGCTATGCGCCGAAAAGATTGCCGAAGAGCTCAGCATAGATCTCAACGGCGCAGTCGCTCCTTCAATCGAATATGGCGTTACCAACTCACTGGCCCAGACCGCACCATCCAGTTTCTTTAGTGAAGATTTCTTCGAAGATTACGTTTCTCAGATTCTTCAGGCCTATTTTAACCATGGCTTCAAATGCATTGTCATTATCAACGGCCACGGCGGGAATCAGGACCCCCTAAAGCGGTGTGCGAGAAAGTTTATCAGAAAACAGGCAACCGCCTTAAGCGTAGTGAATTGGTGGAAAGTTTCCGAACAGTTCGTCGAACCGATTTTTGCAACCGGCCCCGGTGGCCACGCTGCCGTAGAAGAAACCGCCGCCATGCTTCACTTTTGCCCAACAATGGTCGACCCTGACAACTATCAGACTGAAACCGATGATTACGTTGTGCAGAATGGGCTCTGGCTCTACCCACCTCCGGGCGAAGTCATCATCGACCACGCCGGCCAGGGGCAACCGGCTTTCGACTGCGGTAAAGCTGCCACATTCATGGAAAGAACCATCGCCGAAATCAGACAACACCTGAATCATTGGCTGAATTCGATTAACCGCCTTTCAGGGGGATTGCGACCTTGATAGAAACTGAATCTCCAGCCTGGGTCAAATATGCCGGCGACATTTTCTTTCTGATACTGTTTCTGGTCGTGCTATTGTTCTTCAAGGCCGACCCTCAAGTTGAAGAAGAGTTTGATGAAGAGGGCGAAGAACCAAACCCGCTTGAAAAAATTCTGATGACCGAACAGACGGCGGGTTCTGAAGAAGAAGAAGAAAGTGCCCATTCCGAAAAAAATGATGAAGAAGAAACCCGCTGATAATCGGATAAAAAAAAATCCCTGGGCGGCCCAGGGAAAACGGCGCTTTCCAGCTCTTTTAACCCAACCAAACCTTTTGAGACAGCAATTTTGAGTTGAATTTACCGTTATTATTCAAGTTAAAGAACTGTATCGACAAGCGCCTTGCGTCGCGTCGAGGGCTTCCTGAAGCATTCAGGATGCCATAAAAATAAATAGCAATTTATATGCCAGAATGTTATAATCCAGTTAATTGGCCTTGTAGATGCTATTTGTCTTTTCTTCAGATGGCAAATCGAGGTTTTTTTACCTCAATCTGCATGGGAAAAAATTCCCGGCCATGGAGTTAGTAATATGTATCGTCAACACTTCCTCACCAAGAAATGGGTTATCTTTGCACCCCACCGGGCTAAAAGACCCAAAAATACCGCAACTGAAATTTCTTCGGCAAATGCTGACCACGATGCGAATTGTCCCTTCTGCGCCGGCCCTGAAGGCAAAGATCGCCGGGTTTTTCAGGTGAATTCAAATTCACAAGGATGGAGTCAGTATGTGCTGGCCAATAAGTTCCCTGCAGTTCAGTCCGAGCTGGAACCAATGCGAAGCAAGGACCGGTGGGGTAAACTTGCCATAGATGGTTTTGGCATCTCAGAAGTGATTGTTGAAACACCGCATCATTTCTCACCGCTGCACTTGCGCCCGGAAACAGAGATCAGAAATCTTTTCAGGCTTTACAAAGACCGCTTGATCGAGCTTTTCAAAGATCCAAGAGTTACTCAGGTGATCGTCTTCAAAAACAGCGGTGCAAAAGCGGGGGCGAGCCAACCCCATCCCCATTCCCAGGTCTACGCCCTTCCGATCGTCCCCGGTCATATCAGATTTGAGACTGATTGCTGCCGAAGATATTACGACGACGAAGGCTCCTGTCCAATCTGCGATCTAATTGATCAAACCCTTGAAGATCCTTTGCGGCTGGCCTATCGCGATGAAAATGTCATCGCCGTCTGTCCCTATGCCAGTGAAAACCCTTATGAAATACATTTGATGCCGAAAAAGCATGTTACCAGCCTGAGCCTTATTGGCAATCACGACCTCGATGCCATGGCACTGGCAACCAAAAAGATCCTGAAAGCACTAGAAGATGTCATCGGCCAATTTGACTACAATCTGGTATGGGATAGCGCACCGAAAGATGATTGTGACGCCCCATTCTTTCATCTCAGACTAAGAATTATTCCCCGACTGGCAACTCCAGCCGGGTTTGAAATTGCCTCGCAGATGTCGGTAAACCCGGTATTGCCCGAAACGGCTGCCCAAGACATCAGACAGGCACTCGAGAAAGGTTACTAATGAATTCAGAAGTACAAGAAACACAAGAAGCACAAGAAACTCTAGCAACAGCTACGCCTCAACTGGAGCCAATTCAGTTCGATCAGTTCGACCCCAGGCTTTTTCAGGCAATTAGCTCCAGGGGCTGGAAAGAAGCGATGCCGGTTCAGGCAGGAGTTGCGCCATATCTGCTCAAAGGTATCGACACAATCGTTCAGTCCCGTACCGGCAGTGGCAAAACAGCCGCGTTTCTTTTACCTATTTGCGAAAAGCTAATTGGTTCAGGGCAGACCACCCAGGCCCTGATCCTGGTTCCGACCCGCGAGCTGGCCCAACAGGTTTTCACCGAATTGAAAAGCCTTACCGCTGACATTGAAGTCGACGGAGTCGCCATTTACGGCGGAGCATCGTATCGGCCACAATTCGAAGCATTGAAAAATGGCGTTCGCATTGTCATCGGCACTCCCGGGCGTATTCTCGACCATTTAACCCGCGGTTCACTAAACTTAAAGCATTTAAAATACCTGATATTCGATGAGGCTGATGAAATGCTATCTATGGGCTTCTATAAGGATATGGTCAGAATAGGTGAATTTCTACCAAAAAGAAGAACTACCGCCATGTTCAGTGCAACAATGCCCGAAAGCGTCAAGCGCCTGGCTCAGCGCTTTTTGCAGGATCAGGAATTTCTCTGTTTTTCGGGAGATTCAACCCATGTCAGCAATATGGATCACCTCTATTATGTTGTTGATCCGATGCAAAAAGATCGCTCCCTGATGCGCATAATCGAGGTTGAAGATCCGGAAAACGGCATCATTTTCTGTAACACCCGCAATGAAGTCGAATATGTTGCTGCACTTTTAAAACGTTTTGGCTATGATGCTGACCAGATAAGCGGTGATCTGAGTCAAAATGCCCGCGAGGCGGTAATGGCCAAGCTAAAAAAGAAAGACCTTCGTTTTCTAGTAGCTACCGATGTTGCCGCACGTGGCATCGACATCAGTAACCTCGAGTATGTATTCATCTATGACATGCATAAAGACACCGATCAATACATTCATCGAGCCGGGCGCACGGCCAGAGCCGGCAATCGTGGCATCAGCATCAGCCTGGTCAACCAGCTTGAAGCAATCGATCTGAAAAAATTCGCCAATCGCACCGGCATCAATCTCGAAGAGCGAAAGGTGCCAAGCGAAGAGCAGGTTCAGAACAGGCTCTGCGAAAAATTGTCCGCCAGACTGGAATCGGAATTGCGTGACTTCACAACCGCTCAGAAAGAAAGAAGTAAACGCTACCGGGGGGTTTTGAACGACATAAATGCCAGTGAAAATGCTGAAGAAATCATGCTCATGCTCCTCGACAACTACCATCAGACTCTTATAAAAAAAGGCCGCGAAGAGGTTGAGGAAGTTAAGCCCGAGCCTTCCAGGCCACAGGAAGCAAAACGGAACTTTCGCCGCAGAAGACCTCAACGACGCTCCTGATAACGACAAATTTGCTGTTGCATCTGATCACCGATCTGTTGTAAATATTTTCTGCCTGAATTTTGGCAATATCTTAGCTTGAAAGGAATTATCTGGAATGGGTAATACGACAACTTACGATTTTAAAACAGAAGCACGCCAGCTTCTCGATCTGATGATTCATTCAGTTTACTCACACAAGGAAATATTCCTGCGCGAGCTGATCTCGAACGCATCAGACGCACTCGACAAATTGAGGTTTGCCTCGCTGACTGATGAGAAGTTGCGGGAGCTTACCGGAGATCTGCATATTCGCCTTAGCACCGACAGCAAAAACCGCACTTTGACCATCAGCGACAATGGAATTGGCATGAGCCGCGACGAAATTATCGAATACATCGGCACCATTGCCAAATCCGGGACCGGTGAATTTGCCGAAATGCTCAAAAAGGCTGCCGAACAGAAAGAGGCTGCCCCTGAACTTATCGGACAGTTTGGTGTCGGCTTTTATTCGAGCTTCATGGTTGCCGAGAAGGTTGAGCTGATCAGCAAAAAGGCTGGCAGCAGCGAAGCCTGCAAATGGTCTTCCGATGGCCAGGGCAGTTACACGATCTCGCCCGCCGAACTTGAACATTGCGGAACCAGCATCACCCTTTTCCTCAAGCCAGAAGACAAGGAAGATGACGACGCCCAGGACTACACCGCCGAGTGGACCCTGCGCCAGATCGTGAAAAAATACTCTGATTTCGTGGCCTACCCGATTCGGATGCAGGTTGAAAGAACGCAAATAGAGCGTGACGAGGACGGAAAGCCGAAAGAAGGCGCAAAAGAAGAAACTGTCGTCGAAGATGAAGTGCTCAATTCGATGAAAGCCATCTGGCTGAAGCCTGAAAAGGAAGTCAGCGAAGAAGAATACAAAGATTTCTACAAGCACATCAGCCATGACTGGAACGCGCCACTGCGCTGGATCACCTTCAAGGCCGAAGGCGCATCAAATGAATTCAACGCCCTGCTCTATCTTCCCGAGAAACCCGGGTTCGATTTGTATATGCCCAACTCCTCAAGGGGTATCAATCTCTACGTTAAGCGCGTATTCATCATGAACGACTGCGAAGACCTGATCCCCGAGTATCTGCGCTTCGTTAAGGGGGTAGTTGATTCTGAAAGTCTTTCGCTGAATATTTCCCGCGAAATTCTCCAACAGGACCGACAGATCCAGACCATAAGAAAAACGGTTACCAGAAAAGTTCTCGACAGTCTCAAAAAACTGCTTAAAGAAGATCGCGAAAAATACATTGCCTTCTGGAAAAACTTTGGCCCGGTCATCAAGGAAGGCCTGTTCAAAGAGCCATCCTACAGCGACAAACTTTTTGACTGCTGCCTCTTTCAGACCACCGCCTCACCTTCAGAATGGTTCACCCTTGGTGAATACATCGAACGCATGAAGGAAGGGCAGGAAAAGATTTTCTTCCTGACCGGCGAAAATCGCGAAATGCTCGAAAACAGCCCACACCTTGAAGCTTTTAAAGAAAAGGGCTATGAGGTAGTTCTTCTTACTGACCCCGTTGACGAAGTCTGGGTCCAGTTTTCAAGCGAATGTCAGGGCAAAAAGATCCAGTCCGCCGCCAAGGGCAAACTCGAACTTGGCAGCGAAGAAGAACGAAAGCAGGCCGAAGACAACCGCAAGCAAAAAGAAGAAGAGTGGAAAACCCTGTTGGAATTCATTCAAAAACGACTTGAAAGCAACATCAAAACCGTCAGGGTCTCAACAAGACTCAACTCTTCCGCCGCCTGTCTTGTCAGTGAAGAAGGCGACATGAGCCCACACCTGGAAGCATTGCTCAAGGCCTCCGGAAAAGAAGTTCCTCAGGTTAAAAGAATTCTTGAATTGAACCCACAGCACCCGCTGTTGAACAAGATGCAACAACTTTTTACCAGCAATCGCAGCGATTCAAGACTCGAAGACTACACTGACATGATCTATGCCCAGGCACTTCTGGCCGAAGGAGGCCAATTGCCTGATCCGGCCGGATTTAACCGGAAACTCGCAGAGTTGATGGTCAACTCTTTGTAAACTATCCAGGCCGGCCGAAATTTCGGCCGGCGCTTCTTATAATCAAGCTTTCAACAGGAAAATCAATGCATTCAGCCACAGCAAAAAATAATTGTCATATTCAACTGGATATTCAACTCAAGGCCCGATTGCCTGAAGGCGAAAATCTTTTCATCACCGGAAATTTGCCGGAACTCGGCAGTTGGGACCCGTCGGGTAAGCCACTTAAGGAAATCGCGCCCAATCGTTTCAAGGTCGAAATCAACACCGAACCCGGGAGCATTATTGAGTGTAAATTGACCCGGGGCTCATGGAAAACCCAGGGTATATACGCTGCCAACGATATTCCGCCATCAAATCTTGTAATCAAAGCCGTTTCTGACAAAAAAATACCGGTAACCATCATTGACTGGCTCGATCAGCAGGTCACAGAATCTGATCCGGTCGTCGGCAAGCTGCTGACGTTCAACAACCTTATTGCCCCTGGTCTTCGCTATCAGAGGCCGGTTCAGGTATGGATACCAGCCGGGATAAAGCCGGAAGCGGTGATTTATATGCATGACGGACAGAACCTTTTCGAACCCTCTGCCGCTTTTGCCGGAGTCGACTGGAAAGTTGACGAAACCATGACCGAGCTGATGGCCAAAAAACAGATTCGCAACTGCATGGTCGTTGCCATTCCCAACTCTCCTGATCGTATGCAGGAGCTCAACCTTTTCACCGATCCAGGTTCGGCCTACGCAAATTTCATCGTCGATCAGGTCAAGCCTTTCATCGACGAAAACTTCGAGATTTCCCCTCTGCCGGAAAACAATTTCATCATGGGTTCATCGATGGGCGGACTGATGTCTTTTCAAATGGCTTATTTCATGCCCCACATTTTCGGTGGTGCCGGATGTATATCTTCAGCATTCGGCAAAACTGACGGGAAAATTTTTGACCTGGTTGAAAAACACGCCTTCATTCCGGGCAACCTCAAATTGTATCTGGACACTGGCGAATACGAGCCACCAATCGTTAAATCATACTTCAAAATGATGAAACTTCTCAAAGAGCGCGGTTTTATCGAAGGACACAATCTGATGGGCTACTTTGACGAAAAGGCGACACATTGCGAAGCAGCCTGGGCAAGGCGTCTTGCCCTACCATTAAAGTTTTTGCTAATGTCACAAAAATAATATCATTAAATAGTTTGACATTAAACTAATTTTAGTTAAGTTTGAATTAAGAGATCTATAAATAAGGAGACAAGTATGAAATTCAAATTTTTTATGCTTAGTGTATTAATGGTATTGACCGTCTACGGACAGGTTCTGGCTGATAGCTGCTCAAGCAGCAAAGACGCCTCATGCCCCGATGGCGTATGCTCGGTTACCGAATCTCACCAAGATCATGACCATTCGGCCCACGGACACGACAAGTCGCACAATAAGGTTGAAAAACCCTCTGATTCAGAACCTCATCACCCACACAAGGCCGCCACTCTCAACACTCTGGCCCTGAAAACGCTCATGGACAGTGGCGTCCCTGTAATTATTCTCGATGCCCGTTCTGGCAAATGGGACGATGGTTCAAGAATCCCCGGTGCAAAATCTCTGAATGCCGAATCGAAACCCGAAGAAATCGCCAAGGTTATCCCATCCAAAGATTCTCTGGTCGTAACCTACTGCTCGAATCTCAAGTGCCCGGCCAGCGACATGCTCTATAAGCATCTCAAGTCTCTCGGCTACAGCAATGTAATTGAATATCCCGAAGGAATTCAGGGTTGGAAAGAAGCCGGCAATCAGGTTAAAAAAGCTTTCTAAGCTCTCCAGCAAACTCAGAACCGGGTCACTAAGCATGCTTTGTTGATCCGGTTCTTTTTTTGTGCCTGATTTTATTGTAAAAAGGGCTTTAAAAATGAGTTGGATATGCCTATAATACAGGCAACTATCCTTGTCGGAGGTACACTTTGAAGAAAATACCCGGAATTATAGTATTGTGCTTCCTGATTTTTTTGTGCCACACAGCCAATACTGCAGTCATAACTATGTTCGACGGTTCGGGTCTCGAGATTACCCATTTTGCGTACGAAAACGATACGTTGAAAGTTTTCGAAGCGTCGGCCACGAAAGAACTGGCCAGAGACCAGATTCAGGACATAAGTTTTTCCGCCCATAAACAGAAAAAAGCCTCTCTTGCAACTGATTGTGCCGACTTGCCGGCTCTTCAGGCCAGAGCAATGGAAATCATGCAGAAATATCCGGACTCAGATTCGGTATTGGTCAGCGAAGAAGCTAGCTACCAGCACCGCCGCGACGGAACCAACCTCACCCGCTATCGTGGAGTTACCTTCATTGCCAAAGAAGAAAGTCTCTGGAACGCCCAGGTTTCTCTGTCATTCGATCCTCATCGTGAGAAAATCCGCATTCTGCATGCCCGCTCATTTTCTGCAGATGGGCAGCTTAACAGCCTTTCGCCCGATCAGATAAAAATTTCCAAGGGCACCTCCGGCAGCGTATATTTCAATCAGTATCAGCAAATTCGATTCACCATTCCCGAAGTTTCGGTAGGTTCGCTGGTTGATTACAGCTATGAAGTTGAAGAATTCAACCCCTTCGATGGCAACCTCTTTCAGGGACGTGCCTACTTTCAGGGCGATAACCCCATTGGCGAATCAATACTTCGAGTCAGCATTCCCCACGACAAAAATCTGCATTTTCTCGCATACAACTGTGAAGGATACGCCTCATCTCCTGAAATCATCGATGGAGTCGATTCTCTGATCTACAGCTGGAAATTCACTGATATCGCCCCCCTGATTGCCGAACCCTACATGCCCGCCTATCGGGATGTCGTTCCGTGCATTTACTACAGCCTTCACAAAGATTTTACCTATATTCACAACAAGCTGCGGCCGATGTTCGAAAAAAGATTTCAGCTTACCGACCCGGTTCGTCAAAAGGTTGATGAGCTTATTGAGGGAGCCAAGGATCTCAACGAAAAAATTGCGCGACTATACCTTTTCTGTCAGAAAGAGATTCGCTACATTTCAATAAAAGGCAATCTGGCGAGCAATCAGGTTGGGCATCCGGCCGAAGAAACCTTGAAAAACAAATACGGCGACTGCACCGACAAGGGTATGCTGCTGGCAACCATGCTCAAACATATCGGAGTCGAGGCCTATCCAGTCGGAATTCGCACCAACAACGCCGGGAAATCCATTCGTGACATCGGCATTTTCGACGATAACCACTGCATAACCGAAGTTCATCTTGACGGGCGCATCTTTTACCTGGATTCAACCGCAACTGATTATCGTTACCCCTATTTCCGTTCCGATGACCATGACACCATAGCTGAAAATACCATGCTCGGAACAATGAATCCGGTATCTCTTCCCCCGCCCGAAGACAACGCTATCCATGTAACCCGCAACATAAGCCTTTCACCCGACGGAACCACCAGGATAGACTTTGAAAGTAGTCAGAACGGTTCTTCAGAAGCATATTTCCGCCAATCTGCCCGCAATCTGAAACCAGAAGAATATGAAAAACAGATTCGCTCATCGGTAGCCGCTTTGACCGCCGATTATTCGCTTGAACTGGCAACTCACACCAATCCACTCGATTTCAGCGATAACTTCAAGGCAAGATCGGTTTATACCCTGAACCGATTTGCACCGAGATCCGGCAAATACATGATTTTTTCAATTCCCTATTTTGAAATGAGTTTCCCGGAAGTCAGTCTCAACGAGCGAAAATTCCCGATTGTTTACACAACCACTAGACTTAGAACCGACCAGGTAAATATTCGCATTCCCGAAGGCTACAATGTCAAATATCTGCCCCCGGCATTGCGGGTACAAAGCCCCTATGTCGAGTTCGAAGTTATTTACGACCAGCAGGGCGACAGTATCAAAGTGACACGAAAGATGGCTTTGCCCAGAAGAATCGTTCCGGTAAGTGATTATCAAACCTTCAAGGCCGACCTTGAAAAAATCGCATTTGCCAGCAAAGAGCGCATTTTTCTGGAAAAAAATGAATCCCAGAAAAAAGTGCAACCAGAAAAACCCAACACCGAAAATGTTGCGTCAGCAACCATTGATGCCGGCAACCAGGTCGATCCTGAAAGCAGCGCCAGCGGAGGTCAGGAATGAAAAATATTTTTAAATTTATTATTTTAATTTTACTATTCAGCGTGACCTGCCATGCGGATGTTCTTTACCTTAATGAAGGCGAAGAAATAACCGGACGCCTCAAAGCCATCAAGGACGGAAAAATCTATTTCACCCTGATTTCTGGCGAAGAAAAGGAAATCGATCAGAGTAAAGTCGCGCACATTCTGATATCAAAAATCAGAAAAGGTGATGAGATTAAAAAGGTGAGTGAAATTACCGATCCGATTGTCCAGAAAATCCTCGCCAATCTGCCCGACCCCGCAGATTTTCCCGATGCCGACTACATAACCCTGCTAAGGCGCAATGAATTCAAATTTACAGCAGCCGGGGAAAGAATTCTCAATTGTCGCGAAATTATTCAGGTTCTGAAGGAACCCGGTCTCGATCAGGCCAACACCTCGATCTATTTTTTCGCTGAAAATGAAGAATGTGAACTTATCTATGCCCACACCTACTCGGCTGACGGCAATGTCTATCATATTACCGACGATGCCGTTTCCCTCGAATCACTACGATCGGGTACCCCTGAATATGCCCGCCTCAAAAAGCTCAAACTGGCCCTGAAAAAAGTTGATATCGGCAGTATCATCGATTATTCATACACCAGAAAGCTCAGCGGAATCGATGCAATCAATCCCCGGGTAACCTCTTATTCTTTTGGTGAAAGAGAGCCAATTCTGAGAGAAGAGTTCGTTGTCATCAGTGACAAGAGCCTCGGTTTGCACAAATATCAATACCAATGGTCTGATGTCGTTGAATTCAAAGAGTCTGAAAAAAACCAGGAAGTGACCTGGGAATGGTCCTTTTCAGACTTGAAAGGCTATATTCCCGAACAGAACATGCTTCCTGGCAAAAGAATTTTCCCGCGGGTAGTCGTTTACCAGGCTTACCCATGGCAGGAAACAGCTGAAGAATTGGCCGCAGCTTATGAAAAAGCCCGCCCGGAAGAAGAATCCCTGCAGGAACTCATCGCAAAAGCAGGCATCAATGAAGAAATGAGCCAACTGCAAAAAGCTTCGGCAATCTATGAAACCATAAACAAAGAGATTCGTGATATCGGAGTTTCAGTATCGCAGATGGGTGGTTTTGCGCCGGTTTCGACGCAAATAACCCTCAACAAAAAATACGGTAATCAGCAAAGTTGTCTTGCCCTTTTTCACTTTGCACTTCAGGCTGTAGGTATCGAATCCATGCCAGGCTTTTGTTCAGACAAACGAGAAAAAGTAACGGTCAAAGAACATGCAAGCCTTGCCCATACCGATTATGCCATTATCAAGGTTATTGCCGACGGCCAGACCTTTTACAGTGACGGTGGTTCGATTTATCGGCCATTTGGCACCATCTCTACCGGTCTTCAGGGTGCAACAGCCTGTTTTTTGGATGTTTGCCAAAAAAGCTTCAGCTTTGAACAATTGCCGAAATCGACTTTTGACTGGAACCGTTATAAAAGAAACGTTCTGGTAAAAATAGAAGATAGCGGCGATATGCAGGTCAGTGAAATCATTCACTTTCGCGGACCGTACGAAGCAGGAATTCGCGAGCTGAAATCGATCAAGGATCAGGAAAAAAGAAATTATGCCGAAAAACGGGTTAAAAACGTGCACCCCAATGCGGTACTCGAAAGTTTTGGCTTTTCAGCGATGGAGAACCTGACCTCACCGGCAGTACTCACCCTGCGCTACAGAATTCCCAAGGCGGCCCAAAAAGCGGCGAACAACATCATGACCTTCACCAACTTCTGGGTCAACTATCAGTCAAGCTCGGCAAGTCTGAGCAAACGCAAGTATCCCATGCAGTATTGGTCGACCGAAGAAAATTCGCAAACGATTGTTTTTGAACTACCCGCTGGCTTCGTCTGGGTTCCCTGGGATCGCCAGTTCAATTACAGTTCAGGTTTGATAAGCTTTTCCTCAAACATGAATCAGCACGAAAATCAGCTCATCTATGCCGACAGATTCATTGCCAGGGAAGACGAATTCATCGATAATAGCCAGTATGAAAACTACCGCAGTTGCATTCTTACCATGAGTGAACTGGCCAATCAATGGATCATCATCGAGCGCGAAGAGGTGGCTGAACCGACATTCAATGCTTCTTCCAGTGCCGACCTGTCAACCCAACCAGCCTCTTCAACCTCGCCGGCTCCGGTGATCGAGACAGAGCCCCAGGGATAAACAAAACTACTTTGACCAGTTCAGAAAAAATCAGCCAGGTCCTTGCAATATCATTGCCCTGGCTGATTTTGTTCATTTTACCTCTGGTCTATTTTTATTCAGAAATCAATGCTTTGTTTCTGCTGCAAATTTTTGTCGCCGCGGCGGCAATTTTAATCAGCTATCAGGAAAAATCAATCAGTACCGGCAGTCCGACCATTTTCGCGACGATGCTGGTGCTTTTTTTACTGGCAACTCGTGCTACCTGGCTTTCCTGTGATTTTTCAACCTCATGGCCGGCGCTAATAAAGTATCTAAGCTGGTTACAGCTATTTTTCATCCTGTCTGCTCTTGCCAGAAAGCCTGAATTTCAAGAATCCCTGGTCAATGCCTCGATTTCCACAGGCATACTTCACGGTCTTCTGGCGATTCAGGAATATATCGAAGCCCCCCCTATCCCGGCAACCTGGGTTGACCCAGCCTTGAAAGAGCACGTAAGAACCCGCTGCGCCGGGCTGTTTACCGACCCTAACGTTTTTGGCGCCTTTCTCGCCGTAGTGTTTTTATTTCTGACCCTGGCCCTGATCAGGGCAGATAGTCCGAAAATGCGACTTGTTTGCGGAAGTGCCTTGTTTCTGACCGGCTTTGCCGAATTGACCACCCTGAGTCGCGGCTCATGGATTGCATTGTTAATCAGCCTTTCTCTTTTTACACTTTTGTTTTGGAAAGGAAAAAGCGAATCAGGCCGTGACTTGCGCCCATTGTTGGTTATAATTATAATTCTGGCAGCAATTGCCATGCTTGGGCCCTTCAAATATCGCATTTTCAGCATTGTTAAAACCAAGGACATGACCATTGCCCAGCGCTCACTTATCTTCAAGGGCTTCAAAGAGGGGTTTGCCAAAATACCAACCAGCGGTTTTGGACCGCATACTTTCAGCCAAATTTATCCCAGATTCAGAGCGGTGGGTGGAGATTACCCCCTTTACGCTCACAACGAAATCCTGCACAGTCTGGTCGAAACCGGTCATCTTTCCTCCATTCTTTTAATTCTTCTGGTGCTGATAATTTTCTGGCAGGCATTGCGTAGCCCACCCGACGGTTTTCAGATTGCCGGCCTCGCCGCCATGCTTTGCCTGTTAATCCACAATTTGAGCGGATTTTCTTCGAGAATTCTGCCAACGGCTTTACTGATAATTTTGGCCGCAGCTTTGACCCGACCACAAAACTCAAGCTATAAAGCGCATCCGGCCCTGAAAAGAGTTTTTTTCGCGGCAATGGTATTGGCGGCGGCGTTAACCGTCCTGCTCGGAGGTTACAGCTTCAACATTAACCGTATCATGCAACAGGCTTACTTCGAACTTCAGGTGGGCAATGCCGACCGTGCTCTGGAACTTTTTTCCAGGATTGAAAAGCTCGACCCGGCCAACGCGGTAGCCATAAGTCGAAAATCCGACATTTTTGTGGCGAAAAAAGATTTTCTTCGGGCAAAAGCAGCACTAATCAAAGCTTTGTCGGCGAACCCCGGCGAAGCCCTTTACTGGATCAAACTTGCCCGTTTACAGCCGCCTGATCAGGCTGAAGATTCTTACAAGAAAGCTATAGAGCTTGACCCGGCCTCAGAAATGTTCCGGCTCGAGTTCGCCCGCTTTCTCGTCAGCCAGGGGCGAAGGCAACAGGCTTTGCAGCAGCTCGAAGCAGCGTTAGCCTCTTCCCCGGGATTTCATCAGGTTTATCGCAATTACCTGGCCATTGAACAGCTGAAAAAAGAACTCGAACACCAATAAGCTTTCCCCCGCCAAAAAAAGCTTCAGAGTTGGCGACAGCAATGCCGATGTTATTTCTGAATCATGTATCAGAAATTAATAAAGGCAACGATCCTGCTCATTCTTTTGTGGCCGGTAACCCTGCCGGCAGCGATGGACTTCGTCTTTGAAGAGAGTCTTTCGCAGTCTTTGTCGCGTCTTGAAAAACTCTACCTCGACGGCGAGTGGGACGAAGCGATGAATGTTGCCCGGGGCATAATCAAAGACGCTCCCAAGGATCACCCAAGTGCCCGGCGGGCCCATGATCTGATCATTCTTTCCCTCGATGCAAAAAACAAGGCGATTCTCGCCAAAGCAAATCGCGAAAGCCTTAAAAAGAAACGCAATTCGGCGCAACAACTGCTGGCCGAAGGCAGCAAACTTCTGACCGAAAAGAAGTATAAAGAAGCCGCATACAGTTTCAATCAGGCTATGCAGCTCTATCCAGGCGATGCCCAATGCTACTTTTTACTCGGCTACGCTCAGCTGAAATCGGGAAACCGAAAAAGTGCCTATGATGCGTTCAAGAAATGTCTGAAGATAGACAAAAAAAATACCCGCGCCTTGTTTCACATTTCGGGTCTAAGTTACGAGTTTAAAAAGTATGGCGAAGCTGAACATTACTCGGCCGCCCTGATCAGACAGATTGTCGGCCGAATGTCTGAACTGCGAGAAATATTGATCGCCCAGCGCGAAAAACAGCTCAACGATAAAGCGATTGCCACAACCCGCAAGATTGCTTCACTGAAACAGAATCTCGGCCAGGCTTCCAATCTTTATGGCCTGTTGCTTGCGCGCAAAGGGGATTATAAAAACGCTATCAAAGCCTTTAACCGGGCGGTCAAAATAAATCCTTCATCACCCGAAATCTGGCTTCAGCTTGGCAAAAGCTATTTGATGCAGAAAATTTACCATCAGGCGACTCTGGCGCTTGAGCAGGCAATCTTTATCAAGGAAACAAGGCTCAAAGAAATACGCGAAAATGCCGGCAAGCTTCTCGACGCCGGAAAAAGCGATGCCGCAGTTGAAGCTGAGCTTGAAACCAGAAAGCTAAAAACCCAGATAGCATCTGCACTTTATACTTTGGCAATTGCCAATGGCCGCAAAAAAGATACTGAGGTCGCCTTGTCCAACATCGACAAGGCAATTGAATATCGACCGGAATTTATTCAGGCCAGATATGCCCGTGCAGTCTTGCTTGCCGAAAAGAACAATCTCGATGAAGCCCTTGAAGAAATGCGCCAGGTCCTCAAAAGCTCGCCACCAAAAAGCGCCCAGGCAAAAAAAGCGATCAAAACCATTACTTTTCTGATGGATCTTGTCGCCAAACGCGACAATCCCAAAATTGTCGCTGCCCGAACAAAGCCAGAAGTTAAGGTTGATGAATATGTCAAAGACATGCCGGGAATAGGCGGCAAAGAAGCTGAACAGAACTGGGAAGAGATTTTTGCAAGATTGAAGGAAATAAAAGATCTCTACGTTATGCGCAATTATCCTGAAGCAATCAGAAGATTGCTTTATCTGCGCACCAGACACCCTGAGGTCGCAGACATTCATGCAATTCTTGGTCATTGCTATATGGAACAGGGCCGCCTCGAAGACGCCCGCAACTGTTTCAAACAGGCCATAGAAGTTGACATGAACCATGCCGAAGCACTGGCCAACCTGGCCTATGTTCTTGCAACCAAAGAAGAAAATCTGCCTCAGGCCCTTGAGTATGCTGACCGCGCTCTAGGCCTTGACGGTATGCGTGCTGAATTTCACCACAGCAAGGGCTGGGTGCTTTTCAAAACAGGTGAAGTCAAACAGGCAATCGCTTCATTTCTACAGGCGGTTCAGTTAAAACCCGATTACCAGATTGCCCGTTATCATCTTGGTCTTTCATATTATATCGACAGGAATTTCGTTGGCGCTCTCGACTGTTTCGAACAGGTAATCGCCATAAACCCGGGACATCATAAGGCCTGGCTGTTCAAGGCAATCAGTCTGGCACGGCAGAAAAAGGCCCCCGAAGCCTTGATCGCCCTCGAAGCCCTTAGAGAAAAAATCCCGGCAAAATCAACTCTAGCCAGGGTTGTCGGCGATCTGCACGCTAAAATCAAGCTGGCCAACGAGCGCCATACCGACATCCCGGTTCCCGAGATCAAGAACCCGGCGCCAATCGAACGATTGCTTGCCGAAGCTCTTGAGTTCAGGCGCAAAGGTCTGGTCAACCATGCCAAAGAAAAATATCTCGAATGTCAGAGACTGGCACCGGAAAGATTTGAACCCCATTTCGAACTTGGCGAAATGTATGCGGCTGCCGGACTTAACAAACCCGCCTTAGCTGCCTGGGAAAGAGCCCGCAAGCTCAAACCGGATCATTACCAGCTCGAACTCAATATGGGAAAAATGTATCATAAACTTGGCGAGCGCAAGAAAGCTCAGGAAAACTTCAACCGGGCGATGACCCTCGACGAAAAAGATCCTGAGCCACGCTACTACCTTGGCTTGATCGCCTACGAAGATCGTCATTTCGAATCGGCAGAAAGCCACGCTCTTGCTGCCCTGCGCCAGAAAGAAACCTACTTCAAAGCGATGGCACTGCTGGGAATGGCCAGAATTAAGCTTAACCGCCTCAAGCCAGCCCGGGACATTTATGAAACCCTTTACGCCAAAGCTCCCTCTGGTTCGTCGATCAAACGCCACGCCCGCAAGAAAATCTGGGAACTGACGCGAATGATGGCCCCGGCAATGTATCCATCGGTCGAAGACGCCATGGAAGTTAAAACACAGATGGTGCAAAAGGTTTCTGGTGCCGGTGCCGACAAGGGCTTCAAACCTTCGCCAACCGACGCTGAAGCTTTTAAGGCCTATGGCAAAAACACCATGACCGTTGACGACAAAATCTGGGTTCTCAAACAGCTCGAAAAATTCTCTTCAGTATCCATGCCGGCGCCGGCGGCACCCCTGCGCAAAACAACCTCACCACAGACTTTCACCAGCAAAGAAAAGCAGTGGCTGGTTAACCGTTTGCAGAAGTTCGATTCACAGAGTAATCGTTACGCCCTGCCACCTGAAATCAAGGTCGACAAATACTCGATCAAAGCAACAACTCAGGCGAAGACCAGAACACCAGACAAATCAGACCAGTTCGTCACCGAAGCTCTTGAATTTGCCGAGAAAGGCTTCATTGATCAGGCTTTGAAAACGCTCGAACAGGCTCGTTCGGTTTCCCCGGAAAATCTTGAGGTGCTGATCAACATCGGTTACATCAATACCATCGTCGGAAATTTCAAAGATGCCTTCTCGGCATTCGCGCAGGCATCGATAAGCCATCCCGACGACCCGCTGCCTAAAATCGCTCTGGGGAACCTTTACTGGCTCGGTGGCCAGGCTGAAAAAGCTGTCGAAAACTGGAAAGCCGGCAAAGGCGTAATTAAACTCGATGAAAAATTCAATCTGATTGCACGTTCAGAAAGAATCTGGAAGAGAATGCTGGAAATAAACGGTGTCGACATCGACGCCCACTCTAATCTTGGCCTGGCCTACCTGTTTTCCGGCCGCTTCAAAGAAGCTCTGACCGAATTTCAGGCAGTCACCAGCATCGACCGGAATCGCAAAGAGCATGAATTCTATCAGGCTCAGACTTACGTAATTCTTTACCTGCAAAACAACAACCGCACGATGAAAAAGGAAGCCGAAAGTATACTTGCGAAGCTTAAAAAAGGCCCCGAGGCATTCCCTCACTCTGAAAAACTGCACAGTTTCCTGGGGAGCATCTGATCATGAAACATTCATTTAAACTTTTCATTGCTCTAATGACTGTGTTATTACTGCATTTGCCATCTTTTGCCCAGTCAGAGCAATTTCTCTTCGGCGATTACGAAGTATATTCGATCGGCACGCCGCCAAAAGAAGCAGAAAAGGCAAAAAAAGACACCATCTTCAGTCTGACCCCAAAGAATTCATTCAATGCCGATGGCCTTGGTGGCTTTTTTGTAGCCAATACCGCTGACCGCTTCAAAAGCGGACAACTGATTCTGACATCCCGTTACCGTTTTCATGAATTGAACAGTCGCCGTGGAACCAGTTATTACCAAACCGAAGACGGTCATGTCTCGACTTATGAAACCAGCTTGACCTGGATAGGTGACTGGGCTGAATGGGGCTTTACCGTGCCGATACATGACTGGAGCCTTAGTGCGCCACGAACTTACAGCACCAGGTCAAATTCTGAAACCGGCCTGGGCAATATGAAAATCGGCTGGAAAGCAACCTATCTTCCTGACAAAAGTTATTATCGCTTTGCCTATGGGGCGATGGCTACAGTCACTACCGGTAATCCTGATCACATGCTCCCAGCCGGCTCAAAAAGCAACGATGAACTCAAGCTTTTTGGCTGTGTTACCACCAAAGAAACAGACCGGGCAACTGCCAATCTTGAACTCGGAGCAGTAATCGATTCGGAAACGGAAGACGACCGCTTTTTATATCGTGGCGGCATCAGTTACGAGGCGACCAAACACGTTTCTCTGATCGGGGAACTTGCCGGAGAAATTCTCGGCGGCGATGACAAAGACACTCTGGACATGGTGCTCGGCGTCAGACTTGGCATCAATGAAACCTGGAATCTGGAATTTGCCTGGCATAAAAACCTTCGCACCTATCGTGAATATGGGTGGGATGATCAGCTACAGGCAGGTTACTCTTTACGCTGGTAAAACCGTTTATCGCAACCTCTTTTTGAGCTCGGTAATCATTTCTTGAGCCACAGCCCATTCCCGGGATTTTTCCGGGGCGCGGGAAAAAATCTTTTCGAACTGCATCATCGCCATTTTTCCTGCTTCCTGGTCACCTTTGAGCAGAAGCATATCTGTATAAGCATTAGCGCTTTTCATCAGCATCTGCAGATTATCCGGTTCAGCTTCCAGGCCGATTTTCAAAACAGCAATGGCATCAGCCTGTCGGCCGGAACGGCTAAGCCGATCTGCTTCAGCCAAAACTTCTTCGCTGCCCATTCTTTTTACAACAAAATCGCTGGCGCGTGGCTGCTCGGGCTCACTAGGAGTTGCTTCCCGAGCCAATTCTGCCGCACGGGCCTGTTCCTCAGCCTGTTTCTTAGCGAGGGCTTCGCGCTCGGCAATGATCGCATCATAACGTTCGACCATTCTCGTAGCTTCAGTAAAGAACTGGTTGTCTTTGCCGGAATTTTTATTTTGCTCGATGAAAGAACGTAAATCGGGCACAGCCAGTTCAAGGTTGCCAGAAATGGCAATGAAGAATCCGCGAAAGAACAGGCCATCATTCATACGATTCGGCCGATCTTTAAGAAATTCAAGACCTTTGCGAATCAACCCGTTTTCAGGCTCAGCAAGCAGATCGCGCTCGGCAATGATACAGCTGGTATATAATTCTATCGCTTTTTCAAGCTGATCCTTTTCAAGTGCCTCCATGGCCTGATTGAAAATCACGGCTGCGGGACCGGTGCGCTTGGTGCGAACCTTCTTGTTCTCTTCCTTTTTTTGTTTTTCAATCTTTTCCGAGATTTTTGGCGGCAGTTCAAGTGGTTTTTCAGTTACCGCCGGTTTCGTATCAACTCTTGGCTTTACCGGTTCAACGGGGCGCAGATCTCTAATTTTCGGTTGCTGCGACTGACCGTCGACGAGATAGACCATCGATTCTTCAAGTCCTGGGAGAGCCGGAACCACTTCATTGTGATCCGGATCGGAAAGACTGCGCAGGCGTTGCAGAGCCTGCGTAAAGCCAGGGTTGAGCGATAGGGCTCGACCATAGCTTTCGCGGGCTTCCTGCATTCTGCCCATGGCTTCATAACAAAGCCCCATATTGTATGGAACCCAGTATGAATCAGGGTTAATCCTCTCTGCCTGCTTGTAGCAATGCAGACTGTCTCTGAACTGGCCGCTTTTTTTGTAAAGAATCCCAAGATTGTTATAGGCGTGAAAGTTGTCGGGGTCGATCCTCAATAGAGCAAAGTACGTTTCCACGGCTTTAACGAAGTTATTCTGCAATCCGTATTCCATGGCAAGATGCAACATGGCTTCGGTATCCTTGGGATTCTCTATCAGCGACTGTTGCAGCTGATAGATCCGCCCTGAATTGATTGCAGCCTGGGCATTTCCAGAAAAGGCAAGCAAAAGCACACACACCGCAATTACCATGAAACTGCGGGTGTTAACTGTCAGAAACAGTGTCGGTAAGAAGTTCGTCGTCTCAGCGAGCTTCGACCAGAAATTTAATTGCTGTTTTTTCGTTTCCATCAATGTCGATTTTTGCAAATGCAATCAAGGTTACCAATTCTATGCCTTTAGGCGCAACGTAGCCCCTGGTGACGGCGATAGATTTAACAGCCTGATTGACTGCCCCTGCACCGACCGCAAGTAACTCAACCTGTTTGTCCTGTTCAAGTACTGCAGCAATAGCACCGGCAACTGATTTTGGGTTTGATGATGATGCGACTCGAAGTATTTCCATCTTGAGCCTCTCCTTTTTATCTGGTTTGACCCCTCCACTTGAATTATAATCAAAAGCCCGGCACAATTGCAAT
Organism: uncultured bacterium; assembly: GCA_964613435.1. Classification (GTDB taxonomy): domain Bacteria; phylum Muiribacteriota; class Ozemobacteria; order Ozemobacterales; family Ozemobacteraceae; genus DYKG01. Next base: position 3,339 of record CAZTHA010000013.1, on the reverse strand, counting down.
GCAAATTGTACACTTAGCCGATATTTATCGGGCAAAGCCCCTTTTTTTCAAATTTGTTTCTGCAAACCAACCTAAATTAAAGCCATAGTTACTTTGCAAAACTTTTCACAGCAGGACAAATCGCCATGCAAACCATTTAAAATGATTTTTATTTAAATCAGACATTGAATTTATGGGAAATCGCGACCGCATTCGCCAGGACCTGCAGAGTCGCTCCCCGCCAAGACCTAGTGCCAGTATAAGAAAAAGCGGTCATCTCGACACTGCTCGATGACCGCCTTTTATCAAAAGTTTTGGTTAAATTTTACCGATCAGAACGCTGGCATTCTGGCCGCCAAAGCCAAATGAGTTGACTATTCCAGCATCGATCTGCTTTTGTCTGGCCTGCTTAGGCACGAGATCGAGGTCGGCCAGCTCATCGCTTGGGCTTTCAAGATTGAGAGTTGGATGAATGAAACCATTCTGAATTTGAATGACGGTGGCAACGACCCCAACTGCTCCGGCAGCGCCAAGCAGGTGACCAATCATGGATTTGGTGGCATTGACCGAAACATTGCCAACCTTGTCGCCAAATACCCTTTTTACCGCCATCATTTCAGCGATATCACCAATCGGCGTGCTGGTGCCATGGGCATTGACGTAATTGATGCGATCGAGGGGAGTATTGTTGAAATTAATAGCCTTGCTCATGGCAAGATAGCCGCCCAGACCTTCAGGATGTGGCGCGGTCAGGTGGTGTGCATCGGCGCTGGCACCATAGCCCAAAAATTCGGCTAATGGTTTGCTGCCACGCTTATTGACGCTCTCTTCGCTTTCGAGAACCAGAACTCCGGCTCCTTCACCCATTACGAAACCATCGCGGTCACGGTCAAAGGGACGCGAAGCCCGGTCAGGTTCATCATTGCGTGTCGAAAGGGCTTTCATCTTGGCAAAACCGGCAACGGTCAATGGAGTAATTGCAGCTTCAGCGCCACCACAAACCATAATGTCGCATTCGCCGGAAACGATCTTCGAATAAGCTTCACCGATACCATGCAGACCTGAGGCACAGGCAGAAACAACGCAGAAGTTCGGGCCATTGAAGCCATATTCCATGGCAATGCAACCGGCAGAAATGTTACAAATCATCATTGGTACCAAAAAGGGGCTTACTCTTCCCGGTCCACTTTTCAAGATGGTATCGTATTCTGCTTCAAAAGTATGAATGCCGCCAATCCCCGTCGAAACCGTACACCCGACTCTTTCGGGGTCGAAATTCTTTTCGGTCAAACCAGCCTGCTGAACTGCCATGGCCGCTGCCGACATTGCAAACTGCGAATAACGGTCGTGGCGACGTACTTCCTTTTTGTTCATGTATTGTTCAGGGTCGAAGTTTCTGATTTCGCCGGCGATTCTGACAGAATGCTGGGAAGCATCAAAGGCGCTGATCGGAGCGATACCGCTTTTGCCCTGCTTCAATGCATCGGTAAATTCCTGTACACCAATGCCGATTGGAGTAACTGCTCCGAGCCCGGTGACAAAAACGCGTTTCATTTGATCTGGTCCTCCTGATGCTGTGGTAAGAAATATGGCTCTTAGTCTACGCTTTCAAGCCCCTCAAAGAAGTTTTCAAAAATTTGTTTAACTGAAAGAATCTCATTGATTCTATAAACATGTTCGCCTGCGAAAACGAGTCCCTTGTCAAGATGGCCTTGCCGTGCTTCGATAAGCGCCTTGACAATGCAAAAACGCCGCGAGCATTTTTTCAGACAGGAAATGCAGGGCGGAACTTCCACCGTGCCATCGGCAACTTTTTTAGTAAAGGGAGTTTCGAGAGCATTGCCCTGTAGTCCGACCGGACTGAGGATTCTGAAAACATCGCCTTTTTTCGCCCGCAGGTAACAATCATGAAATGCCTTATCGACATTTGCTTCAAAACTTGCCGCAAAACGCGTTCCGACCTGAACGCCATCTGCCCCGAATTTAAAAGCATCGATAATGTCCTGTTGGTCGATAATTCCACCGGCCAGCAGAACGGGAATCTGCACTTTTGCCTTAACTTCCGGAAAAATGTCGCGGGCCAGACGGTCTGTGCCCAGGTGTCCGCCTGCTTCGCACCCTTCCACAACTACGGCGCTGGCGCCAAGTTTTTGGGAAAGTATCGCAACGCGGTCACTGGAAACGATAGGAACAACCGGAATGCCGTAATCTCTGCCAAGATCGAAAATATCGCGGGAAAAGCCTGCTCCAGCGACAAGGACATCAATTCCCTCATCTGCGGCAGTTTTCATGACATCCATGAACTCAGCAGCCGCAACCATGGTATTGATTCCAACAATTCCACCTTCAGCAATACTTCTGGCGATACGTATCTCCTGGCGCAGTTCGTCCAATTCCATGCCCGAACCTGCAATCAGACCAATGCCACCCTCACGGGCGACTGCCCCGGCCAGCTTGCCAGTAGAAACACGAATAGCCATTCCACCCTGCATTATCGGGTATTTTGGCTGCAGATTACCGATCTTTAATTTAGGAAGTATTTTCACCCGGAGGTCTCCAAACCACCTTCCAAATTTACATTTGGAAGGTGGAGAAAGTTATCAGCCTTTCTTGGCAGTGATGTAGTCGACTGCGTCTTTAACAGTTCTAAATTTTTCAGCGTCTTCGTCTGGAATTTCGATTTCGAAATGTTCTTCGAGATCCATAACCAGTTCAACGGTGTCAAGGCTGTCGGCGCCGAGATCTTCGATGAAGCTGGCTTCGAGAGTTACCTGTTTTTCATCGACTTGAAGTTTGTCGACTACGATTCTTTTAATTTCTTCAAAATAATTGCTCATTGATAATTCCTCCTGAAATTTTGGCGGTCAGGCCATAACCATGCCGCCATCGACGGTCAGAACCTGACCAGTAATGTACGATGCTTTATCGGAAGCCAGGAAAGACACAGCATTTGCTACATCGGTCGGGGTGCCGAAAGCATTCATCGGAATCTGGGTCAACATCTGTTCTTTTACCTTATCAGAAAGAACAGCAGTCATCTCAGATTGAATGAACCCTGGGGCAATAGCATTTGCTCTGATTCCTTTTCGTCCAAATTCTTTGGCAAAGCTTTTGGTAAAGCCAATTATGCCTGCCTTACTTGCAGCATAGTTAGCTTGCCCGGCATTTCCCATCAGACCGATAACCGAAGCAATATTGATCACAGAACCTGATTTCTGCTTCAACATGGGTCTGATAACAGCCTTAGACATGAGAAAGGTTCCTTTGAGATTTACTTTCAGAACCAGATCCCATGCATTCTCATCCATACGCATCAGCAAGCCGTCGCGAGTAATTCCGGCATTGTTGACCAGAACGTCG
>CAZTHA010000012.1:0-31959 GCA_964613435.1 uncultured bacterium | reverse complement strand
CTCCTTTTTGTGAGAAAACGCGGTTGCAAAGCATTAAGACTGGCAGAGTAAGAAGGGCTTGCAGAAATGGCCAGAAGTCAGGTTGACGGTCTGAGTGAAAAAAAACTGCATCGAGAAAATCATTTCTTACAAGTCCAGAAAACAGGTTTGCATGCAAATTTACGCCTGGCAAAACCGTAAAGGCGGGGTCAAAGAAATTGATCGGGGTCGAAACCAGATCCTGATCTTCCTGCAAGGTCGTGCCGATAAAGGCAATTTTGCCGGAAAACATTGCCTTGAGTTGGTTGAATTTTCCGCGTTCTGTTTTCTTGCTTGAAAAGACACGGTAATTTCCAAAGGGCAGAGAAAACACTTTGTTTGCCGGAACGGTTAAGACCGATTCTGTATCTGAAATTAAGGTGATTTCTTCAATCCCGTCTCTGGTAAAAAGAGCTATATTTTTTTGGCGATCTTCGAGTTTCGTCAACTCTGGAATCTGCTCGATCCGGTTGGATTCGCCAGGAATAATGGTGAAATCGATCGTTTTTTGGATTTGATTTTTTGCGAATTTAGAGAATGCGGCAATTCGGCAGTCGAGAGAGGTTGGCAGAGAAATATTTGTTTTAAGTGTGTGCTGGAAAAAGAATTTATTTGTCCAACTCTCTTCTTTGGGCAACGTGGCAACGACAATATTTGCAAGAATTTTACCATTCGGGCCAATGAGAATATTGCCCTTTTGTTTTTCTATCTGTATCTCATCATCGATTGGTATGTGCTGGAATTGTTTGCCGGGGTCGAATATTGCAAGAGAGCCTGAGGCATCAGTTTTTTGCAGGAAAATTGTTTCGCCGAAAAAATACAGGGAAGTAGCGCTGGCAATAGGCTGAGCTATTAATTTAACGGAGTTTGATGGCGGGCAATGAAGAAGGTCTGGCAATCGCAAGGGCTTTTCATTTGATGCTGACGCAGAAATAGTCGATTTGATCCAACCTTGTGGATAGCGAAAAACCACATTTATGATGAATCTGCCTTCGGGGAGATTTGAGAACTTGAAAGTCCCGTTTGAATTCAGACTGATTTGTGACCAGAAGCCTGAATCTGTCATTTCCAGCCGAATGTCGGTTTCTGGCAGTGATTCATCTGAAGGATTCAAAATCTGGCCTGAAACCTCCGCATTGCCCGGGAGACTCCAGTCAAAATCCAATTTTAATTCTGCAGGAGAGTTTTCATCGATGATGATGTCGGCGGCAGTTATTTTATCTGCATTTTCGCGGTCTTTCTCTGTCTTTAAAACAGTGCCGATGGAGTGTTGTTCTATGCCGTCACCAATAACTGGCGGTGGGGTCTTGAAAAAATTCAGACGTAAACATGGCTGGTGAAAATTGCCAATCAGGGGCCACCTTTTTGTTGGCAGAGCCAGCCATGTTTTTTTGGGCTGTTCGAGAGACTCGTCGGCCATTTTTTTGTTGAAAAATTTGTTTTCATTGGCCGTAGAACTAAAATGCGCAATTCGGCGTTTAAGCAAATCTTTTTCGGTGTTCCTGATCAATTCATCCAGACCGGCATGACCGGTTGAATAAAATTGGAAAGGTGCACCGGCAAGAAGTGCTTCGACGCTGATAGTTTCTTTTTCTTTGAAGCAAATTTTAATTGCCTGATCAATTTCATGTTGTTTCTGTTGGAACAGCCAGGCAAGGTAGGTGGCAAACCCAAGACTTGGGATGAATTCTTGTTTCTCAGCCGGATGAAAGGCCAGAGGAAGATATCTTATCGTCGAATCAAAATCTTGAAGAATGTTGATGCTGCCCATGCTGATTGCAGAATCTGAAAATGGTTTAAAGAGGGGCAGGGGCCATGGTGGTCTGGCTGCCAGTTGATCAAGAATGCTTACTTTTTCAAACGTTTGTTTGCCTCTTGATAAATGGTGCTGGGCGAGAATTGGATAGGGAAAATCTCGGAGAGCCTGAGCGAAAATCTCGTCTTTTTCGGGCTGAGAAGCCTGGTCGAAGATTAAATCAAGAGCTGCGACGGTTGTTCCGCCTTTTTGCAGTTTTCCAAGTATGGCGGCGTAATCGCTTCGGTCTGGGTCGCGGCCGAAGCGTTCGAAAAAGGTTTGGTCCTTGGCGATAACCATTGCCGGGTGATCGATTGACTTTGAGACGAAAATGGGCTTGAGACTGAAAAAAAAGTCTACGGTTTTAAGATCGAGCCAGGCAAAGAGAGCTTTAATGTTGCCAATCAAAGTTAAAAGAACAAGAAAAAAAATAATGAAAAAAGCCCTTTTGCCATGGTCCGAGACCGTTGTTCGCGACAAAAGGGCTGTTCGGTCACGCATGATTAGAAGCCAAATTTGCGCAAGAGTTTTTTGCCGGTTTCAATTTTTTTCTTGCGATTTTTCTGATCGACTTTCTTTCGGTTGGCCTTTATTTTTTGTGCTGCCTTGAATTCATATTTCATTACCGAAGCATCGAGAGAATTTGCTGCTGCTTTGCCCCATTGACCTTTGGCACTTTTGGTGTCGAAAATATAAGATGCTGTTCCAGCGGGGATCTTAAAATAATCGAGCTCGCCGGGGAACCTGCCAAAAAGCTCGCCTTTAACGACATTGATGAGGGTAACCCATTGGTCTGGATTTTTTTGAAAAGATACGACAAAATCCAGGTTTATATCGTTTCCTTTATATTGTATGCAGCGAAACAAGCCGTTGCCCTCGTCGAGAAATATGCCTTCCGGTGTCGGTTCCATGGTAGCATTTCGATCTCCGGCCCAGGCCTTACAAGCCGCAAAGGCCTGATTGCCAAGATAAACTTCGGTGAAATTGCGTTCACCGACACGGAAACTTCTTTTGGGGGGTGAGTAGCTTGAAAAATCAGCGTGGAATCTTTCGTCCTTCAGGCCTTCCAATACTTCCAGGCCTTCGCCAATACTAAATCCATTACCTATTTGAATGTCGCGAATGAGATTTTTCGGAGCTGCGGCAAACAGAGTATTGTATTTTTCTGCTCTGGAGCCTCGGAGTGGGTTGAAATTGCCAACTCCGGCGAAGCCTTTTATGGGCCCTAGCTGCGGCGGGACTTCGAGAAGAAGGGCTGCGCCCCTTCCGAAACTTTTTTGCAGAAAATCCCTGATATTTTTAATTGGATTAATTTTGCTGAAGCCATTTTGATAGAAGCCCTGCAAATACTTCAAGGCTGATCGGTTGTAAACATTTATCGATTGGCCTTCTTTTAGCTTTACCGATTCGCCGGTAACTGCGTGGGTGAGGTCAACCTCACCGCGATAGACGTTAACGATGGTTCCACCGCTGACGGCTGTTCCTAATTGCATACCCGGGACTTCAAGCATCGTTCTGAATCCATCGACAATATCCATTTCAAACAGGGTGCCCTTTACGCCGGCGATAACATCGGAGGTTTTAACCTCAAAATTGCTGCCAGAAATGACTTTGAATAGTAGCGATCCTTGTTGGGCCCTAAGCTGGGTTATTGCATCCTGCCCGAGGGTTTGGGGAACCTCAAAAAGGCTTTGTTCTTTAACGGCGAGAATACAGGTTTCTTTCAATGCCATTTCGGCAGTGCTTGAGGTGAAGGTTCTTACTTTATCTCCGCCATCCAGTCGTTTGAGTGATCCTGACAACTTTAAGTTCTTGTTTAATTTTTTAAACTCTTCGCTCTGACCTTTTTTTACTTCGACTCTACCGTTTATTTCAATTATCTCGGTGGCCGACAAATCAACGGCATGGCAATTCTGGCTGAACGCTGTTGCCAGTAAAAAGGCGAAAATAAAGAAACTCTTATTTTTAAACATGGTGCCTCCCGACTAAATGGCTCGATTTATTGTTGAGAAGTTTAATCCATCTGTCGGCAAAGGTCAAACTTGGCGAATCATGCTTCATTTTTTATTGCAGTTGGCAATATGATTAATAAGTAATAGAATCTAACGGTGACAACTGGAGGATTATTTGGCCAAAATTAGAAAATCAACCTTTGATCGAATAGATGAGCGACTGGAGAACTATTTTCGCTCTGATTCAGCCTTTTACCGGTTTTTGCATGGGTTGCTTTTTGCTGGAATTACCGCAGACGATTCAGACGATGAAAAGTTGCAAAAAGCTTTGCTTTCGCTTCTTGCTTTTTTGGGTTTTATTGCGGGAATTTGTCTTGGGCTTCACGATGTGATTTTTGCTTATCCGACCATGGGAATTGTCACATTCAGCTATTCTTTGGTAACTTTGGCCGGTTTCATTCACTTGAAAATAACCAAAAAGTACCGTCTTTTCAGATTTACCCAGCTTGCCTTTATTTTAACGATGCCCTTCATCGCCCAGTTGACACACGGCGGCTTCGTCCTTTCAGGGTCAGCAATAATCTGGTCGTTTGGTGCCCCAATTTGTGCAGTGCTGTTCCATGGTCCGGGGCAGGCAATGAAATGGTTCATGGCCTATGCCGGGCTGGTTAGCCTGGCGGCGGTACTGGACGCAAATGCCGCAAAAATCGAGGCTGCCAGATTGATTGTTTTTTCGCCCTGGTTTTTTGTCGGTCATTTGTTGGGGATTTCGTTCATTCTTTTTCTGTTGGTTCAGTTTTTCATTTTTCGTATCAGGGCAGAACAGAAAAGGTCTGAAGAGCTGTTGTTAAACATTTTGCCAGAGCCGATTGCGGTCAGACTGAAGCGAAACTCCGATTTGATTGCTGATCAATTCAACGAAGCGAGCATTCTTTTTGCAGATATCGTTAACTTCACGGAATTGTCGGGCCGGCTAAGCCCGGATTGTCTGGTAGAAATGCTAAATGGGATTTTTTCCAGTTTTGATGAATTGGCAGTGCGCCACGGACTGGAAAAGATAAAAACGATTGGCGATGCATATATGGCTGTAGAAGGCTTGCCTGAACCGGAAAAGCACGAGAGGGGATCAATTCTGAAACTTGCTCTTGATATGCAGAAGGCGCTTTCGCTTTTTAACAGCAAGAACCAAACTTCTCTTTCTTTGAGAATTGGAATTCATTCTGGTCCGGTGGTGGCCGGGGTAATCGGGTTGAAAAAATTCATCTACGATCTCTGGGGTGATGCGGTAAACATTGCCAGCCGAATGGAATCTACCGGAATCGCTGGTGAAATACAGGTCACAGAGGCGACCTGGCAATGCTTTAAAGACATTTTCATTTTTGAAGAGCGTGGTCTTATAGAAGTTAAAGGAAAAGGGCAAATGCGGACTTTCCTTTTGAAGGGTGAGAGACAGCCTGATTGATCAATGCTCAGGTATGTGGATTGTTTTTGCAGACCAAATGATTCAGTCTTTCGATTCTTTTGGCCAGGAGTTTCGACAAGAACAAAGAATAGTGGGGCTTTTCCCTGATTCCTTCTACAAAATCTCTCTTGGAAATCCTGATAAGACAGCCGTCGGTGGTGGCTTTTACCGTTGCACTTCTTTTATTGTTCAATAAAAAGGACATTTCGCCAATAAAAATGTCGTCAGGGCTTAGGCTGGAAATAGTTGTATCTTCGACCAGAACATCGTAATTGCCTCTAACGATGTAATAGAGGTAATTGCAGAATTCGCCTTCCTGAAAGATTGTGTCGCCTTTTTTGATATCAACAGTTTTGAGATTTTTGAAGAGGGCAGGGGTTACGTTGGCAATACCTTCCTGATGCAAAAATTCAAAGTCAACTTCGTTACCCTTTTCATTGAAAGAAAGATTTCGCGTCATGCCAGAGGAAATGAGGATGCCGCGACCATGAAGATCGAGCAGGTCTTTTTTGTCCGTTTTCGAGTGTATTTCTTGCCAGTCAAAGCCCTCGCCATCATCTTCAATGTGAAAAGAAGTATGAGTTTGATGGATAGTGTAATCGAGCCGAACCTTTCTCGCGGCAATTTCAGGGTTCTGGCACTTGTTTTTTATGAGTTGGAAAATGTCGCCGCCGCTTTCCAGCCAGCGGGACTTTTCTTCGTAAGAGATGCCGCAATTGCCGTGTTCTATGGCGTTGACCAGCAGCTCGACCAGAACAATGTTGAGGGCATCCTTTCCATTGGCGTCGATTTTGTTGAGGTTATAAAGAAAGTTGCAGATCAGGTTGGTAAAACAGTAGGCTTCGAGGGGGTCATTTTCCAATTCAAAAGATATTGAAATGTTGCTACCCAGGTCTGCACCAATAAATCTTTGAGACAGGATTCGGCGGTTATGGCAAATGATTCTGATTACACCCGGCAGTTGTTGCTCAACCATACCCAGGTGAATAAGTGCCAGGGTATTCAAGCCACTGAGCCGGGCTGATTTGCGGAGCTCGCGGGGATGGCAGGTTAAGCCGATAATTCCTGAGTTGAGTAGCCATGGATCTTTTCTGATTTCTTCTGCGAGCTGGTCAATTTGGATTACTTCATCGGAAAAGTCGATGATAACGAGTTCGGGCATTTCTATGCTCAGATATTCCATAGCGCTTTCCGAGTCGGAAAGTTGGATTGTGTCGGGCTCATTCTCACAGTGCTTGAGAATTTTGGCGATGCTTTTGAACTGCACGGAGTCGGAGGTGATAACAGGTATCATATTGATCGTCCCCTCGTTTTTTTATCTTGTCGTTTTTAAAGTATAATACAAATTCAAAGAAACTACTGCAGAAATGGAGAAAAATTTCGTGAAGAGAATAAGCGGCAATTAGTTTTGCAATTAAAAAGCTATTTTTGGGCTGGCTTAAGATCTTGACGCTTTGGTAGATAATTAATAAAATTAAACATATTCTTAATTAAAAGAGGTACATTGTGAGAAACAGGCAATATGTTTTTGTTCTGGTTCTTATGTTGCTTTTCCAGGTTTCTGCGTATTCTTCAGCTCAGGCACTGGATATCGGCAAGTTTCTCGGAGAAGTCAGCGGGGCGTTGGATCGAGTTACCACTACCTTAGACAGAACCTTTGGTGGTGCGACCGAAGATAACTACAAGGTGTTGGAGCAGTCGCGCGAAAAAGCTCCACAAACTTCAGCCTTTTTAGGTGGTCTCGAAGATAAATGGGAAACGTCCATGGGCGAAAAGACTCATGAGACGTTGAAAAAAGACCCCGGTTTTTCCAAGGACAAAAAGTATCTTAATCGGGTTGGCACGGTTGCCAGAAGATTGATCAAGCATGTTGAAAGAAAAGATCTCACCTGGCATTTCGCGGTTCTTAATACTGATGAAGTTAATGCTTTTGCTGCTCCCGGAGGTTACATTTATGTAACCAAAGGACTGATGAACATGATTGAATCAGATGATGAGCTGGCTGGAGTTATTGCCCATGAGATGGGGCACGTTGATTGCAAGCACAGCGTAAAACAGGCCGAAAAAGCAGGTTTGTTGACCGTTCTGGTGGCAGGTATGGGCATTTACAAGAAAACTCAGAAATACGCTCCTTATGCGGCAATCGCTGCTTATTTTGCCAATTTGAAGTTTTCGCGCAATGATGAGTATGAGGCAGATTCATGTGCGGTAAAATATACTCATGCTGCGGGGTACAATCCCAACGGACTTATATCATTCTTTAACAAAATTAACCACGACAGCAAGCTTAGTAGGGTAACCAAATATTTCTCAACCCATCCGCCGACCGAAGATCGAATCAAGGCCGTAAAAAAGCAAATCGAAAAACTTCCCCGGCAATACGATGAGTTGGGTGATGTCCCCCAGCAGGCTTCATCTCCTTCACAGACAACGACGTCTTCTAATTCCGGCAATAGCTATGGATCAAGTGCAAACTCAAATTCAAGCTCAAGCTCAAGCTCGAGTAATTCTTCTACCGCCAAGCCGACAAAAGCTGAGTTACAAAGGGCATACGAAAGCTATTTATATTACAAGCAGCTCTACCAGTACAAGGTTCAGCAACAGGCGCCAATGAGCGAAGTTATGGACACATTCAACAAGTATCAGGCGGCCAAAGAAAACTATCTGAAATTGAGAAAAGCGGCCGGCTATTGATTTTACCAAGCGAGATTTGCGAAAAAGGGCTTTTGAAGCCCTTTTTTTTTGCAATGATTTGCTTTTAAACGGCAAAATTTCAGGCAAAAACACGGCATTTTTTAACATTCATGATTATTTGTAGTAAAATCAGACCTGATATGAGGGGGGGAGTTATGAGCAAACTATTCAAAGCAGTCTTTCTATTAGTTTTTGTATTTTCGGCGGGTGTTTCTGCCCAGACCACCGTTGGCAATAAAGAAACGCTCGGTGCCATTTACCTCAATGGCGGAGCAATGTTTGAAAATTTTTCAAGGAATATGCATGAGTTTGCTTTGTCGGAAAAAACAACGCGGGTTGAAGAAATCAATGGTAATCTGTTGAAAATTTTTGGCCTGAAAGGATTTGATCTTGGCAATCAGATCAAAGAATTTAATCGTTTTTTTGAAAAAGGAACCTTGAAAATAACTGGACCGATATGGTTTTCAATAGATGAAAAATACCGGCCTGATTTGAAAATTAGCGGCATATTCAACCCTGAGGATTTATATGCGATTCTTTTCAAGGAATTGGGCGAACCGAAAGTACTGGTGGCGTCCAGGCGTGAGGCAGAGCTGGTTGAAATTGAAATTCCGACTCGACAATTTGGGCTGGTTTTCAGAATAGCAACCGACACAATTTCTTTGCAGGCAAAAGATCATGTTGCCGATGATAAAACTGGAATAATCTGGGAAAACCTGATTCAAAGTTCGAATGATAAGCAAGTTCTCATCGATGTTCAGATAAATTTTGACGTGGTAAAAAAACTCAATGCCCTGAAAGTTCAGGAAGGCCGTCATTCTGTTTGCCTGGGCAACCTTATGGCAATAAAAAATGCTGTTGAAATGTATCAGCTCGAAACCGGTGATCTGATGAAAGAACTTGATCTGGATTTGCTTGCCGAAAAACACTTTCTATCGCATTCATATCGCTGCAGTGATGGGGGAAAATACTCTTTGAATAACGAAGGCGGCGTAGAAATTTCCTGTTCAGTGCATGGATCGATTAATCGGCCCAAAAAAACTGGAGAGTTTAAGAAATCTGATCTGGACCCCCGACTTGAGCCTTTTCGGATTTTTAGGTTTAAAGTTAGCTCAGAACAGGCTTTGGCCAGGTTGCAGATAACCGATAAAAGTTTGCTTGAACAATGGGTCGCCATTGGTAAAATGCAGATTCAGACGATTCAGCATCTTGCCGCCAACCAGATGGGGCACTTGCCAGAAGAGCAGAAGAAATTCGCGATCAAGATCGCAGAATCGATGAAATGCTGGTCAGAAGAGGAATGGTTTAGTTTAAGTGTTTCAGGTTTTTCGCAAGATACTTTGACCGGTGTGATCGTGGTTGGATTGGAAGCTTTCAGAGCTTTTGCGATGCCAAGATATCACAAGGCGAGAGAAGCAGAAAAGCTGCAGAAAAACAAAAATCAGATTATCATGGAAGAATGAAAAACGATTAAGGCAAGGAGATAATGATGAAAGTACTATATTTTACAAATGAATATCCACCACATGTTTACGGCGGTGCTGGCGTGCACATCGAATATCTTTCAAAAGAAGTCGCTGAGCTGGCTCAGGTCGAAGTAAGATGCTACGGAGATCAGAAACAGAAAGAAAAGATTGTTGCTACTGGCTATGAATCCTTGAGTGGATATAACTCGGTGAGTAAGGGCCTGCAATCGGTTTTTAAGACTTTGGATCGGGATTTGCAAATGGTAGGCGATGGAATAGACGCCAATATCGTTCATTGTCATACCTGGTATACGCACATGGCAGGAATTTGGGCAAAACTGAATTATGGGGTGCCTCTGGTGATCACAACCCACTCTCTTGAGCCGCTGCGTCCATGGAAACGCGAACAACTCGCGGGAGGGTATGATTTTTCGCTTTGGGTTGAAAAAATGGCGATTGAAATGGCTGACGCGGTAATAGCGGTCAGTCACGGAACAAAAGCTGATGTGGAGAAGCTATTCAAAGTTGCACCTGGAAGAATGCAGGTTATTTACAATGGTATAGACACTGATGAATTCAAGAAAGTTTCGACTACCGATTGTTTTGCCCGATTCGGCATCGACCCGACCCGCCCGTATTTGCTTTTTGTCGGAAGAATTACCCGGCAGAAGGGCATTATTCACCTGGTAAACGCCATAAAGTTTCTTAATGAAGATATTCCAGTCGTTCTTTGCGCCGGGGCTCCGGATACACCAGAAATAGAGGCCGAAATGGTGGCAGGAGTCAAGTCGATCGCAAGAGAAAATGTTCACTGGATTCGCGAAATGGTTGATCGAAAAACTCTAATTGAATTGTATTCGCATGCCGGGGTTTTCTGCTGCCCATCGATCTATGAGCCTTTTGGCATAATCAACCTGGAAGCCATGGCATGCGAAACACCTGTTGTGGCAAGTGCGGTAGGCGGTATTCCCGAAGTGGTCGTTGATGGCGAAACTGGAGTTCTTGTTCCCTTGAAGCAGATGGAAGAATCTCCATTCGAAGCGACTGAGCCAGAGCAGTTTTCTAAAGATCTTGCCATGCAAATAAACAGACTGATGAGCGATGAAGGTTTGCGTCGGAAAATGGAAGTTGCCGGGCGCAAACGAGTTGAAGACGTTTTTAGTTGGAAATCAATTGCCAGACAAACTGTTGAGCTGTACAAATCATTGATAGCGGAGAAAAAGTAATGGGTAGTAAGAATCGCAAGCGGGTACTCATTGAAAATGTGCGACCTTTGGTTGATGGCGGGTTTTACCCAATTAAAAGGGAAATTGGAGACATGGTGCCGATCACAGCCGATATTTTCAGAGATGGGCACCAGAAGATCTGCGCCTGGGTTGAATACCGGCATTCGGGCAAAAAGAAGTGGCACAAAGTTAAAATGGACTGTGTTAATCCTGGTCTTGATCTATGGGAAACCAGTTACCAGGTTGAGCAGATTGGGTTTTATGAATATCGAATTGCAGCCTATTGTGAGGATTTTGGCAGTTGGTTGTTCGATACCGGTAAAAAGGTGGCGGCCAACACAGAATTTGATTCCGACATCCTTGAAGGTATAGTTTTGTTGAAGACTTATCTTTCCTGGTTGCCTGAAAACGAAAGAAGCTTTGTAAAAGGTTTGCTGAAGAAAATTGAAAAAGCCGCTGGAGACATGCAGAAATGGCTGCTGATCAGCAGTCCAACCCTGGCTTTGATGATGGAGAACAACCCAGACCCAGCCTCAAGGGTTGAAAGCCATGAATATCGAGTTTGGGTCGATCGAGTCAGAGCCAAATTCGCCGCATGGTATGAATGTTTCCCCAGATCATGTGGTTTTGAGCATGGGAAAAGCGGAACGTTCAAGGACGTTATCAAACGATTGCCCGATATTGCCAGCATGGGTTTCGACGTTCTTTACTTTCCGCCGATACACCCAGTTGGCTTCAGTAAAAGAAAAGGGCCCAACAACAGTTTGACCTGTGCTCCCGGCGACCCTGGCTGTCCATATTCTATCGGTAACGAGTTCGGTGGGCATGATCAGATCGAGCCATCGTTGGGGGATTTTGAGGATTTTGCCGAATTGGTAAAAGAATGTGAAAAGTACGGCCTGGAGATTGCACTTGATTTTGCGATCAACTGTTCGCCAGACCACCCGTATCTTAAAGAGCATCCGGACTGGTTCAGCAAGCGCCCGGATGGAACCATCAAGTTTGCAGAAAACCCGCCAAAGAAGTATGAAGATATTTATCCAATCAATTTCGAGTCTTCAGACTACAAGAGTATCTGGAAAGAGATGCTGCGAATTTTTCTCTTTTGGGCCAAAAAGGGCGTTCGAATTTTCAGGGTCGACAATCCACATACCAAGCCGTTTGCCTTTTGGCATTGGGTAATTGAAGAGGTGCATAAGAAATACCCGGATGTCGTCTTTCTCGCCGAAGCTTTTACTCGTCCCAAGGTGATGAAAGCTCTGGCCAAGCTTGGTTTTACCCAGTCTTACAGCTATTTTACCTGGAGAAATGAAAAGCAGGAATTGACCGAGTATTTTGAGGAATTGACCACTCCTCCGGAATCGGACTTTTATCGTGCGAATCTTTTTACCAACACCCCAGACATCTTTCCGGTATTCTTACAGGGGGGCGGAACTGCTGCCTACAAAATTCGCGCAGTTCTGGCGACGACTTTATCGACAGTCTACGGCATTTTTCAGGGGTTTGAACTTTGCGAGGGTATTCCGGTTGCCGGCAAGGAAGAATATCTCAACAGTGACAAATATGAAATCAGAACCCGCGACTGGAACGCGCCCGGTAACATCAAGTATCTAATTACCAGGTTGAACCAGATTCGTCGAGACTTGCCGGCACTACAGGAATATGACAATTTGAGATTTTACCGTGCCGATAATGACAAAGTGCTTTTTTATGGTAAATCGCTTGGCGACCAGCATGTTCTGGTGGTGGTGAACCTTGATCCGCACTTAACCCAGAGTTCTTTTGTTTATGTTCCGGTTGAAAAGCTGGGTATCGGGCCAGACCAGGAATATCAGGTTCATGATTTGCTGAGTGATCGCCGCTATCTCTGGCGTGGTTCAAAAAATTATGTGGAGTTGAATCCAAAGGTTGAGCCGGCTCATGTTTTTTTGCTTCACAAATAATTGATGCCCGAAGTTGAGTTCAAATCGACTCAATTTGTTTTCACTTTCGTGGGACTGGCGCTGATAACAGTGCTGGCTTACCTGCTTTCGGTAGGTCCAGCGCTGTATCTCACCAATCATTATCCGGAAATGTCGAGTTTTTTCGAAAAACTGTATTGGCCGTTGTTCAATATTGAGTTGCCCTGGGTATATAATTTTCTGGACTGGTATCTTCCTTTTTGGATTACAAAATAATGGATTGCGTAGGCAGGGACAATGAAAGTTCAGGTTAAGAAACTGCTTCTGGGGAATTCGAATGCCTTCCTGGTCAGCAGTGGCAATGAAGTTGTTCTAATTGATGGCGGGCTTGGCGATAAGAGCGTTAAAATCATTGACACCGCGAAGTCGATGGTCGATGAATTTTTGGGAATTAAATATTCTTTTGTAACCCATGCGCATTACGATCATGTGGGAAGCTTGCTTGGTGTGCGAAACCTTTGCGAGACAAAAATCGTTGCGCAGAAAAGTTCAGTCGAGATGCTCGATCGTGGTGAAAGCCCGGTTCCGGCTGGGACGATGTGGCTGTCCAAGAAGATTTCCTGGCTTGGTTGCCTGCTTTTTCGGCGTTGTATTAAGTTTAGAGGCTTCAAGGCCGACCTTGTCGTCGATGAAAAACTTGAGCTTCCGTTTGCGGGAGGCAAAATAATCTGTCATCATCTTCCGGGCCACACAAAGGGGTCCATGGGTATCGAAATCGGCGAACATTTTTTTGCCGGCGACACGCTATTTCACCTTTTGCCTGGTAAGGTTTTTCCGCCTTTTGCTGACGATTTGTCGGCATTGAAAAAAAGCTGGCAAAAAATTATTGGGCTAAACTGTCGCTTCATCTGGCCGGGGCATGGCAGATTCATTTCTTTGCCGCTGTTAAAAAACCGTTTGAAAAATGATTTTGCCGCTTAATCAAAAGGCTCTATTTCTCCGAGTTCTGGTATTTCTGTGTTCATCTCGTCGAGATTATGTCGGTATCCAGAGGTATTGCGATTTATGAAATCCTTGATTTGTTTGGGAGAATGTCCCGGCCCATCGGATACCTCCGGAAATGATTGGATGTCGGTTTCAAAAGTTTCGGTATGAGTTGTGTGGGTTACATGGCTGCCGCGCTGGTCAATTGTATCTTTGAAAAGTTCGTTTCTTTCATTACGGCATTTTTCAAGCAAAAGATCGTATTCTTGTTCAATGTCTCTCAATCTGGCTTCAGCACTGGCGTTATTCGTCGAAAAGAAATCATCGTCTTCCGGGCTGTTTAAGACTTTAATCTGGTGCAGATAATCGATTTCATCTTCAGACTTTTTAAACTTGATGCAGTATTTTTCGTATGCCATTTTTTGGTAAAGATTTATCTCCTGGCGACGATTATCAAGGTATTTGTTGCGGTAATCAATTCTTGGTTTTTCAAAATCTTTCAAATTGGGCTTGGCTGCTTTTTCATCATTGGCTTTCTGAAGGCTTTCTATACGGCGCAAATACTCATCAAGATATTTTGTGGTCTGGTCGTAGTTTTGTTTATGCTCAGAGGCCATGCGGTTTCTAGCCTGCTCTAGAATCGCCAGGTTTTCTTTTGATGAATTTCCGAGAAAAGAGGCGGCATTTGGGCCGATTACCGGAGAGTCCGGTGGTGGGGTTATTGGTCCTGTAAGAAAAACGCTGTCAGGACCTTCTATCTGCAGGTCAGAGAAGACCATTGCAAAAGACATTTTTTCTTGCTGACCTGATTTGGACGTTTCCTCAGGAATATGTGCGCTGCGCGTCGGTGCAGTATAAAAACCACTGCCCTGATCCTTCTGGCCTTTTATCTGACTGGAGATTTCAACTTTTCTTTTGCTGCCATCGGGCTCGGGACGTGGGGTTGTGTACACCAAATGGTAATGCTTTTCCAATTTCATTCTTTTGCTAAGCGCCTGATAGAGCTGGCTCAACCGTTCAGCAGTGGTTGATTTCAAATACCATCCGCCGGTTTTCTGGGCAAATGACTTCATAATTCCTTCGTCAAGATCATTGCCGAGGCCGACTGTAATTACTCGCACTTTTTTGTCGATAGCGTATTCAATTACTTCCTGGGGACTTTTGCTGGACAGGGGCGATTCTCCGTTTGTTCGACTATCGCGGCCGTCGGTGAGGCAGACTATTGTTTTAAGGTCATTTCGCGATGCTTTTGCATTTAACTCTTCAGCAGCTGCAAAAATGGCATCGTAAAGGGCTGTGCCGCCCCAGGGTCTAATCTTGTAGATTGCCTCTTTGAGTGATTCTGAGTCGTTCGAAAAGGGGTGATTAAAATCAAGGTCACTGGCAAATGATAGAATCGAGATACTTACTGAATCAGTCATACTTTGAACAAATGCTGTCGCCGCATTCTTAACCTGATCCATCGCGGGTTGAATACTGGAAGACCTGTCGATGACCAGGATCATAAAGTGTCGATTTTTCCGGGCAGAGATTTCAAAAGAGGAAATCGGTTGTTGGTCTTCAATAACCAGGAAATTGTCAGATTGAAGAACTTCGGGTTGCTTGTTGAAGACTTTCATATCAATTTGGATTTTGGGGAAACCTGCGGCGTTGACTCCGGCAATAACTGAGGAAAAATCTTTGGCTGAAAGCTTTGGCAGGCCTGAAAAAAGAATAAGTAATATAATGAAATGTTTTTTCATTTTTTATCCCCTTGATTAATGCAGCTTTGTGCATTATAAAATAAATTTTCTGGGTTGGAAAGCCTTGCTTGAAGCTAGGAAGGCCCTTGATTGGCGCAAAGCTGATAAAGTTTGTACAATGAAATCAGAAGGGAGGTAATTCTATGGTTGATACAGAGAGGTTCGTTTTGCCATTTAAATGGCGCGAATTCGGGAAATGGTTCTCGACTCTCGGACCTGTCACAAAAAGCAACCAGAAACAATTAGAGATAAAAGACATTCACTTTGAGGCCGGCGAACGGCGTCTGGAAGGGATTAGAATCATTGCCAGTCTGCAGCTACAGGGGGAGCTGCCAAAAGATGTATTTTTGCTAACCTTTCTTGCCGACATGGAAACCCTGGAATTGTTCGAACCCTTTTTCGGAAGTCCAGATAGCCTGGCAGACGTGGGTTTGTCAGGGCGATTCGTTCGTTTGATGCCAGAAAAAACTCTTGACGTTGAGTTATTCATACCCGATCAGGGCTGGATCTTGCCCTCCATTTGGCGGTTTCTTGTTCAGAGCATCGGTTTGAAAAAGAAAGAAGATGCTCGCATGCCCGAAATAATTGTCTTTGGCTTTGAAACCGGGAATAGTGGCAGACCGATACTATTCGCTTCAAAACCTTTTGATTACTTTGGCAATGCCAACCGCCTCAAGGAAGAAATTGCTTTGAAGGACTTTTTTCGATTGCTTGACCTTACTCCTGAAGCTGCGGAAGCCGATGTTCAGCGTGCATATATCAGTCGATGCCGAGAATTCCAGACCGACTGCGGTTCGGGGTACCCGCGCGAGCTCATCAGCAAAAGAAATTCAGTGTTTTCGCGAATAAAAAACGGATACCAGATCTGGAGCGAAAAAATTAACAGCAAGGATTAGTTTTGTTTAACGGATTCCGCGATCCGCCAGAGATACCAGGACACTATAGTTCTGAAAGGTTGCCAGATTCTGCCTTCGTGGGCTATTTGTTGGGGCGAAGGCAGTTTCTGGCAGTTCCTTAGAATTGCCAATCCCTTTTTTATACCGTAGTCATCGATTGGCAATACGTCGAGGCGCCCAAGTTTGAAAATCAGCAGCATCTCTGCTGTCCATCTGCCGATGCCCCTGATATTAACCAGTTTTCCGACAATTTCATCGTCGGACATCGTGGAGAGTTTTTGCATATCAGGAATATTGCCAGCCAGGCACTTTTCAGCCAGATCTCTGATAGCCAGTATTTTGGGCCGAGACAAGCCCGCACTGCGTAGTTCGCTGTCTCTGGCGCGCATAATATCGAGAGGCGCGACCTGGAAACCGCCGAAAAGGTTGAGGAGTCGTGCATAAATAGTGCCGGCAGCTTTTGCTGTAAGCTGCTGGTAGACTATTGCCTCCAGAAGAGCCTGGAAAGTTGTGGTGTTGTCGGTTGGCGCCAGGGTAAAGCGTGGCAGTTTCTTTATCCATACTGCCAGGTCCGGGTCGGCTTGAGAAATTGCCTTTATCGCAGTTTCAATTTCATCATCATTGTTGATTGAAGTTGTATCAATTTCTAAGGTTTTTTTGGGAAGTTTTATTCCTTCGAGAGCGAGCATTTCAATTTTCTGCGAGATACCACCTTCGGCAGAAAAACCACCTGCAGAACCATCAGTTTTAATTACGCGATGGCAGGGAATCAAAAGGGGCACGGGGTTTTTGCCGACAATTCTGCCGATTGCTCTTGCTGCAGATGGTTTGCCTGATTTGCGGGCAAGGTCTTTATAGCTGATGGTAGTGCCGTATTCTACCTCTCTCAGAACAGAAAAAACCTTTTTGGCGAAGTCACTCTGGTCTTGAAGATCAAACTTTTCCCATTCAAGTTTGCAGGGTTTGGCTTCGAAGTAACTTTTTATCTGGGCAAGCAAAAGTGAGATTTCTTCAGTTGGTCTTCGTTTTTTAGCTTTCGGGAATGCCTTTTGAATAATATTTTCAAGATCTGAACAACACATAACCGGCAAAAAAAAACGAGATATTTCGCCGCGGTTATTCCAGACTAGCGCCGCCATTTTTCCATGTATTGAAAAAACATGAAAAAAGCGCTTTTCTTCATGCAATGTCTCTTTCAAATTTTCAATCAGTTTCGGAGGGGTCTTTTTCGCTGGCATTTTTGTCAGAATCGCTTGATTGAGTTTCGGGCTGGAGGTTTCTGCGGTTGCGGCAGACCTGGCATCGAGTTTCAGAACAGAAAAGGCAATTGAAGCATTCGGGGCAGGGGTGCTTTTTCAGAGGGTTGGTGAAGGGCTTGAATGCGTTGTATTTTTTGTAGACGTCATCTTCAGGGTTTTCAGGCAGGTTGCACATAATAGCCTCCATACCCTAAAGATGCTTCAACAAATTGTTTTTGCAAGAACAATCGATAAGTTTTCAAAGGTCGAGTCGAGGTTTGATAAATTCTTCGTATCTGGCAAACCAGTCTTCAAGGTCTGCTTGCCGGCGGGAACCACTTTTAATGGCTTGAATGTAGTGCTGTCTTGCACTGTCGATCGCGCAGATCATTTCCAGAACAGGATCTCTTCGGGCTTCTGTAGCTTGTTTTTCAACTGCGGTCGCAGGTTCGGGAGGCGGGGCAGACAAACTGGCGAGGTCTGGCAATTTTTGAGAAGCTTTCGAGCTGGGGATATCGGTTTCTTCTTTTTTAAGTCCGGCAGCTTGCATCAGCTGATTGGCGAGTTCAGCCATTTTTCTTATCGCTTCTTTTTCTTCGCCGACACTGTATACATGCATTGGTTCATCTTTGCCTTTGACTTTTTTCAAACCCTGATCGATGCAGTTTGCCTGGGATTCGATCCTGGAAAAAGTGGCTTCGGTAATGAAAATCATGCCTGGGCGGGCAAGCGATTCCATTCTGGCTGCAACATTGACCGCATCGCCAAACACATCTTCATTCTTCACGAATACAGTTCCGGTATTCAGGCCAATTCTGATGAAAATTTTCTCTTGTGATTTCTGATTAAAATCGGCCAGGCGGCTTTGCATTTCTATTGCAGCCTGGGTAGCCATCAATGGGTCATCAAAACGAACCATCAGCGCGTCGCCTATTTTCTTGATCAAGGTGCCCTGAAATTCCTCTATGACTGGCATAAGTAGCTTGTCATGAACGGCCAGAAGGGTCATGGTGTCGAGCAGCATTTTTTGTGACGCTGCACTTGAAAAGCCGACAATATCTGTAAACATAACGGTTTTTTCGAAGGTAAACTTCTTTAACAGTTGTTCATCCAGCTTTCCACCAAGGCTTGCGTCAGAAAATCTTTTGGCCAAAAGAAACTCGATGTTGGCATCGGAAAATTTTTCGAGTTCCATTTTTTGGAGTCTCGATTTTCGGAAAATGTATTCGCTGTTGTTAATGGCTCTTGCCTTGAATAGCATATCAAGTTTGCGCAGCTCATTGTCAAAGTCACGTTCGATGAATTCTTCGTCGGCTTCAATTGCTTCAATGCTCTTTTCGCGAATTATTGTACAGGCTTCGTAGGCATCGTTAGCCTCGAGTAATGGCAAGACCATAAAATCTTGTGGGGTCTCGATTTCAACATTAATCAGGTGCGCTTCTTTAATTGTTTTTGCACTGATAACCGTTTGCAGATTAAAACCAACCACGCTGGCGCGTGAGCTTTTGAGTTCGTCGCGGAGAAAAAGAATGCCCCTTTTACTCGTTACGATTGCCAGCAGGTATATTGGTCGACTGAGTTTTTCGAACATGGGTTGAAGTATTGGGGCAATTTTTCCGGGGTTTCTGATGCGGCCGAGGTTTACCAGAGTTGTTGCCGCTGCTCCGTCAAGAGATTTCTGCAGCTCACGAAATGGCTGAAGGTTTTCGGTGAAAAAGCAAAGATAGGCTTTTTCGATTTTTTCGCCTTCGAGCATCAGGTCTTGGATCAATTGCTGCGTGTCTTCACGTAAGGTGTTTAGCAGTCTCGCCGTCTGGGGAAATGAGCCGTCCCATTCATGAAAGCTTTCGAATTTCTTCTGCTTTTTCTGAAGATTCTGCGCGAGAATTTGTCGGTCGGTACCGGTTTCTAGTTCGACGACTTCGGGTCCAAAGCCGAATTTCCCTCGCAGGAACTCTGAAATTCTTTGGCGAAAACCAGGGTCGCTGGGTGCACCGAAATCTTTTACCCAAGGCTGACCGGAAAAAGTCGCGACAATCATTTTGGCTGCAAGCGAGACCTGAATTTCTGGATCAAGCAGGGCATGCAAGGCCAGATAATAATCCTCCCTTTTCTGGCTAGCGATATCTTTTATGTGCATCAGGGCGGTAATTTTGTTTTGCCGGGTCATGGCATCGAAACTGGAAAACTTCACGCTCATTCAGGTAACTCCATCTCCAAACATGGCAAAGTTCGAATTATATTGTTGCAAATTATGCTATCATGAATAGATTAATAAATTAAACCTATTGTTTGAGGTCGAGGATGATAAGACCGCGAGTCGGGTTGCTCTTTTTGCTTTTTCTGGTTTTGGCCCAGCCTTTTTTGTGTCTGGCTTCTCCAGAAAAGACGGGCAGCGAGAATGACGTTTGGGCGCAGGCGCAGCAGGCACTTGCTGCGGGCGATCAAGCTGAAACTTTAAGATTGTTGAGGATTTGCAGCTTTTCAGGGGACAAGATTGTTGAAGCTGAACGATACTTGAAAGCTATTCTGGCCTCAGATTCGATTGATCTGCTTGAAAAATTCCGTCAGGGTTCAATAAGTGAAATTGAACATGACCAGCTTTTGGCTAACTCTGAAGAAATCTGCGGCCTGACTTTGGCATCGGCAGAGGACTGGAAAATTCTTGTTAAAGCTGGTTCCGCCCTAAAGGACGAGTCCAGATTCGTTGGAATAGGGGAGAAATTTCTTGATCGCTTGCGTCTGGGCCTGAGGGTTCCTTTTGATGCAGATTGGGTTGAGCCTTTGGAGAAGCTTGCACTTTTAATGAAGAACGAATGGCAAATCGTTTACAAATGGCAGGTTAACCGAATTCTTGCGTCGTTGCCAGAGACTGCTGAAAAATATAGGGTTGAGCTTGAAAATACGGCCATATTGGCTCAGACCAGAGCTAAAGCGGTTATTAGCCTTGCCGAGGTTGCTATGTCGGTTGGAGATCTCGAATCGGCGCGGCGCCATCTGGATCAGGTTCGCTATTTTAATCGAGAATTTCCTGAACTGGATAAAATGTATGCGAAGCTCAAAAAGGTTGGCGAAATTCAAAAGCTGTTAATGCAGGCCCAGCAGGCGATGCAGAAGCGCGATTTCAAGCAGGCGCAGATTTTTTGTGAGCAGGTTTTGAAGATCGATGGCAACAATCTTTTTGCCCGGGACCTTTTGCTTGGCATCGAGGAAGCCAAGGGCCACAAGCCAGGGGCCTCTCTTTCAGCTG
Organism: uncultured bacterium; assembly: GCA_964613435.1. Taxonomy (GTDB): domain Bacteria; phylum Muiribacteriota; class Ozemobacteria; order Ozemobacterales; family Ozemobacteraceae; genus DYKG01. The sequence goes on along the minus strand of CAZTHA010000012.1, from coordinate 11,335 downwards.
CAGATCGCCAGGCGTTGCGGGTTCGTCGTCTTGAAGCCGATCTCAAGAAGGCTGAAAAGAACCAGGATATTCTGCAGATGCGCAACATCGTAAAAGAAATTCTTTTGGTTGTTTCTGACGTTGGTTACATCAAAAAACTCGAAGAGCTTGAGAGGGAGATTCAGGCTTCACGCATAAATGCTGAAGAGCGCTTTATCGAAGCCAGGAAGCTGTTTGCTGCCGGTGAATATGAAAAGCTCAGCTTTTTTCTGAATCGCAATCCGGGTTTGATGAGCTCGATGGAGCGCATGATTGAAATTCTTGAAATGAAGCTGATGGTGGACTTCTACAACGGCGACAAGGGCCCTATCGAGTTAACCAATGCCGCCGAAAGTATTCTGCAAAAAGGCGGAAAGAGTTTCTACGCCAGCTATGTTCTGATGAAGATCGCTTTGTCTGATAACAAGATTGATAAGGCGCGTGAGCACTACAAAAACGCTAAAGCCATAGATCCTGATTCTTCGGGTCTGAGGTGGGCGGGATGGTTGATCTGGATGCATGGCGAAGGGCGATTCTTTGTGGTCATCGTCCTGATTGTCGTTTTGGTTTTGTTGATAAAGCTTATTCGCCCGGTTTTTGCGTGGTATGAATCAACATATTGGACGAGAGTGCGAATTTTGTCGGCCATTTTTCCCTCTTTGGCTCTGCGTTCCCTTGAAAAATGCTTCGGTTATGTTTCGGGTGGCTATGAGCGCCGGGAGCTTTTTGGGCTGCTGGTTAAGTGTTGCGAAAAAACTGGAAAAACCGGCAAAGGTTTGCAATATGCCGAAAATCTGCTGGAAATTTCCCCGGGTGATGAAATCGCAGTCAATATGATCGGTCGGCATTTAATAAGGCAGCCTGAGGTTAGTCCGGATAAAATGCCTCTGCTACTCAGGTTCGCCATAAATTGTAAGGACGACGCGAAAGTTCTTGAAAAAACCGGGGCTTTTATCAGGCGTTCAAATGTGGTCAAGCCTGAACATCTCGATTTTTTGCGGTTATATGTGCAGAAGTTTCCTGAAGACAAGGATATGTTCGCCCTTATCGGCAAAAGTCTGCTTGAAATTCCTGCCAGCGAATTGCCGGATAGCGCAATATCCATGCTCGAGACAGCCTGGAAAGCGACTGAAAGTGACGAGCTATGGTGGAATTTGTGGCGGGCATTAATGGTCAATGGCAAATTCGAGCTTGCATTGCACATTACCGAGGAAGCTCTAAGTCGTGGAAAACCAATCAGTGCCGACAAACTGCTCGATGTGTTTGACCGTGAGCAGATGGCAGAGGCCCAGGCGCAGATAGATCTGCTCAACTCGTTCGATCAGAAAGTTACTATTAATGCTGCCAAAAGCCTGCTCATGATAAAATATGTCTGTCAGGATGCTGGGCAGGCAATTCTGCAGACTCTAGACCGCCTTCTTCATGAAGAAAACCCGGATTTATCGGGTGCAGCCCGCCAGGCATACGATTATGTCAAGGCTCGCGTACAAACGACGGAAAATGCCAGAGTGAAGCTTCTAAGCGTCTCTTCAGCTCCGGCTATCGATCGGGCGAGGTTGTCCGATGAGCAGATGACAGAAAAAGAAAGCTTTGAAAGTTCCGAAGATTCAACGGTTCCAGCAGAGGGTGTCGACCAGTCGAACGAAAGTGGAGCCCCAGAGCCTCTGGATTCTGAAGGGCAAACAGAGTCATTTCCAGAGCCTGCTGCGGCGGTTGACCCCAGCCAGTCGGCTGAAGCATACCCCCAGGCTGATACCGATGAGATACCTGAAGAAGACGCAGGTTTTGGAATTTTCGATTCGCTGATCGATCAGGATGAAGTTTCCAATCGGGGAGAAACCATTTCTGCAGAGGAAAAGATACAGACCGAAGAAATTCCCGAAGAGACGATTGTTTCGCCTGAAGATGATCGTGTCGAAGAACCGGCGCCTTACATTGAGCAGACTTATAATGATTCGGAAACATTAGAAGAGCATGCGCCCGAACATCCTGATGAGCAGGCTTCAGACGATTTTGAAGAGGCTTATTCAAATGAACAAGCTGGCGAAATTGAAGATTCGATCTATGGGGAACCCGTAGAAAACGATGATTATATCGCCGACAATGAACTGGATGAAGAAGATGATGAAGAAAACATCGATGAAGCTGAAGGTGAAGATGACCTGACTGACGAAGACGATGAAGACGATGAAGACGATGAAGACGATGAAGACGATGAAGACGATGAAAATGAGGAAGACTTCGTCGAAGATGGCCAGGACAGGTTTTTTAATGAAGAAGACTTCGCGGACGAAAATGACGACGATGAGGAATCCGGTGCCCTTGACAAGAGCCCTGGTATTGCCGATGAGTCGAGTTCCATCGTTGGTGCCGGTGAAGAGCTTGATGACTATTCGGATTATCTGGTTGGGGTGCCGCAGGATGTTCCGGTGGGCAGTGAGGCTGATGTTGGCGCAGTTTCCGAGGAAGAGGTTCCCGAAGATTATTCTGACTTCATTCTCGGCGTAGATGATGATAGAATTGAAAATGCTGATAAGAAAGTTGCTTCCGGCACATTCGACGAGATTCCTGAATACACGCTGACTGAAGTGAGTCCGGATGAAATCAGGGACGTTCTTGAGGGGCGCGGACTGGCTGAAGAGGTTGCAAAACGGCGCAAAGAATTGTTTGCTTCCCTTGAAGAAATTGAGCCCGAGCCAGATGTCAGCGAAGAGTGGCGGGAATATCTGAAGAAAAAGCCCGTAAGTAAATTATTTGACAATTTTGATGAGTAACTGGTTTGAAAAATGGGTCGGCGCAGAATTGCAAAAATGATTGAGTCAGGTGATTATCAGATGACGCGTCATGCTTATGATCAGATGCTTGCGCGCGACATTTTCATTAAGCAGGTTCATGATGCCATTCTCAACGGCAGGGTTGTAAAAAGATGGCATGAGAGAGGGGTAGACAAGCTGGAAATTATTGGTGAAAGATTCAACGGTGACTTTATTAAAGTTGTAGTTAAAGATACTGAAATTCCAAAGGTAATAACGGTGTGTTATCCATATGAAAAACTTGATTAAGGCAGTAATTTTCTTTTTGTGCATGCACCTTTCGGCGGGCGGTTCTTACGCTTTGAGCCTGGTTGAAAAAGAAGTTCTTTTTTTAAACAGCATCGGTCGCTTCCTTGATGCGAAACCAGAGGGGCAATCGATGAAAATGCTTGAGAAAGCTCTTCTCAGTAAAAACCCCCTTTTAAAAGGGGTGGGCTCGTTGATTCTTTACCGTCATTTTGGTCGACAATTCAAGCGTGTTTTTCAAACGTCTTTTACTCTGAATGGCAAGGTTGATGCCTATCAACGTGAAGAACGTAAATTTGTCAGGCTTGAGAATGTAAACAAAATTCTTGAAAGCCTCGAGCCGGCCCTTGCAAGATTGGATGACGACAGGTTGCGAAGACTGTTTTTGTTTTTTCATTTTCGGCATATTGATTTGTGTTTGATTGGGCGGTCGGGTGAACAACTTTCGCTGGCGGTATTTTATCGAATCAGTTCTCTCGACTCTGTTTTTGGGCCAGGGGTTGATGTAATGCGCCTTACAGATTTGATTGATTCCAGAGAAAAATAATTGAATCCGACAGTCGGATTGAACGTTAGAAAAATAAGATCTCAACTAATAAAGAGGCGAATATGTTTATCAAACGATTGACTTTGGTGTTTGTTTTTGTCTTTCTGCTTTTTTCTGAAGGGTTTTCACAGAATTCGATAATGTTGACGAAATTGCAGAGCTCAGAGACTCCGGTCAGGTTAAAGACTTTAAAGGCAAAGGTCAGGGTTTATGGTTATTTATCGGAAACCAGCGTTTGGATGGAATTTTTCAATCCTAATTCGCGTACCCTTGAGGGAGAGTTGAGTTTTCCCCTTCCTGAAGGGGCAATGTTAGCTGGATACGCGCTGGATGTAGGCGGAGATCTGATCGATGGCGTGGCCGTAGAAAAGCAAAAAGCCAGAGAGGTCTTTGAGACTGAAGTTCGTCGTGGCGTTGACCCGGGTTTGATTGAAAAGGTCAAAGGCAATAATTTCAAGACCAGAGTTTATCCTCTTTCGCCAAGGCAATCGAGGAAAGTAAAGGTGGTTTTTACCCAGGATTTAAGCGAGAGCGACGGAGAGGCTGTTTATCGTTTCCCAATGCAATTTTCGGAAAAGATCGACGAATTTTCGCTGCGACTTGAGGTTGTGGGAGAAGGCAAAAAGCCGGTGGCAACGATAGAAGGTTTTGCCGGTATCGATTTCAGGAAGGGTGTTTCAGGTTGGTTTTCCGAGATTAAAGAGGCAAACCTGAAGCTGGCTTCCGAAGTGGTATTGAAAGTTCCGCAGGATAATTCAGACCAGGTATTTGTCGAGAAAGCGGATGATGACAAGTTCTATTTTTGTATCCAAGGCAGTCGGCCGGTAAAAAAAGGGCTGGATGCAATATCGGCAAAAAAGGTTCTTTTACTTTTTGATGCATCTAATTCCGGTTCCAGTAGAGATATTTCCGCTGAAAAAGATTTTTTGCGAAGTCTATTTAAAATAGGGGTTTTAAACAATAATAGTTCTGTTGAATTGTTATCTTTCAGGAATAAACCTGAAAAGGGCAGGCTTTTTGATTTGCGAGGTGGCCTTGATGGTCTTCTAGCTGAAATCGATCGACAGGTTTTTGATGGCGCAAGCTGTTTTTCTAACTTAAATGAGGTTGTTGGTCAGGATGTCGATTTGGTGATACTGCTTTCGGATGGTATAAACACCTTCGGCAAAAATCGGGTTCCGGAGTTTGCCTGTCCGGTAATAGCAATTAGCAGTTGCTTTGGCAGTGACTTTGGCTTTTTGCGGGCTTTGGCAAATCGCAGTGGCGGCAAGCTGATAAACCTGAAAAAAATGAATTCGGCAGAAGCTGCGCGGTACGCAGCAGCTTCTTTCTGGGGTATTGTCGAAAAGAATACTGATAAATCAGCAGCAGAGCTGGTTCCGACCGGAGCCCAGGCCGTTGCCGGCAGGTTTTATCTGGCCGGGGTTCTCGAGGGCAATTCGGCCGAAGTTGCTTTAAAATTCGGCAGTTCGGGGCAAATTGAAGATGAGAAAAAATATCTGATTAAGAAGGATGCGGCGCTTAAGGGTGATTTTTTAAGAAAATTCTGGGCAGGTAAAAAGATTGCCGAGCTTCTTGCCGCCAAAGATGAAAACCGTAGTGAAATAATCAAGCTAAGCAGTAAACATGGAATCGTTACGGAATTTACTTCGCTGATGGTTCTTGAACGAGTGGAACAATATGTCGAACATCATATCGTCCCGCCGTCATCAAAGCCTGACTGGCGCCGCGCCTATTTCGAGGCGGTTGAGGCTGAAGAGGCTCAGATTGCTGGTGAACGGCAGAAAAACATTGAGAAAATACTGGCAATGTGGAATAGTCGCCTGGAATGGTGGAAAACGGACTTTTCCAAGGTTGATTTGAAACAGTTGGGAAAAGCGGCGAAGTTAAGCTTGGATAGCGTCGCTCCCCGTGGTGCAGCCATGGAAGCCGATTCTTTCGCTGACCGTTCGGTACCACAGTCGGCGATGTTCGATGATGCCATGGAAGAGTCAAAAAGCATCGCTGCAGCACCAAACGAAATAGCCGGCGGAAGTTTCGATAAGGAAATGGCTGAGAGTAAAAAGGATTTTGAAGAAGAGAAAGCGCGACCGGTAAATCCTGGTGTTGCCATAAAAGCCTGGAAACCGGATGCGGAGTATGCAAAGCTCATCGATAAGGCCAAAGACCCCTTTGCCGAATATCTGAAGCAGAAGAAGGAATATGGAAACGCACCTTCGTTTTATCTTGATTGCGCCGACTTATTCAATGAGCCTGGTAAGGCCGAGCTTGCCGTTCAAATTTTGAGTAATCTCGCCGAACTCGAGTTGGAAAATCCTGCATTATTGAGAATTCTCGCGCATCGCCTGGCTCAGTTGGAAGAGCTCGGTGCCAGTGCTGATATTTTTGCCGAAGTTCTGGAAATGAGAAAAGAAGAACCGCAATCCTATCGTGATCTGGCGCTTGTTTTGGCGCGAATTGGCCGGTATGAAGAGGCCATTGCGCTGATTTATGAAGTGGTAGTAAAAACCTGGGATAGCCGTTTTCCGGAGATTGAGGTCATTGCGCTCGAAGAAATGAACAATATGATTGTTAAGGCCCGGGCGGCCGGGGTTGAAAAATTCAATGTCGATGAAAGGCTTATCAAGCCGATCGATGTTGATCTGCGCATCGTAATGACCTGGGATGCGGACATGACCGACATGGATCTTTGGGTGATGGAGCCCAGCGGTGAGAAGGCTTTTTACAGCAATCCGCGAACAGCCATTGGTGGGCTGGTTTCTCGAGACTTTACCCGTGGTTATGGTCCGGAAGAGTATATGATTCGTCGTGCCAAAACCGGCACCTATGAGATAAAAACCAATTTTTACGGAAGCAGTTCCCAGAAAATTGCCGGAGCAGTCACCCTTCAGGTCGACATTTTTACCAACTATGGCCGAAGTGATGAAAAGCGTCGCTCGGTGACCTTGCGATTGAAAGAGAACAAGGATACATTTACAGTTGCTGAAATAGAATTTTAGAAAAGCTTCGCCATTGGTAGCTGAAAACAGGAAGAGATAAGATGAATGTATTGAGAAGCGTCATTGCCGAAAAAGTAGAGTTCTTGAACCGAATTCTCGATGTTGCTCAGGATGTGGTCTGGGCTATGGACATCACCGGGAAATTCATCTATGTAAGCCCTTCGGTAGAAAGGTTGCGTGGCTATACTCCTGAGGAGGTCATAAATTCTCCGGCTTTTTCCGCGATTCACGATGAAGACAGGCGGCTGGTGCAAAGGATTTTCAACACCGGAGTGGAGTTGATCGATAAGGGAGTTACGAGGATTCCTCCGGGCAAGGTTCGTCTCAGACAACTTTGTAAAGATGGTTCCTACGTTTGGACTGAAGTTATTGCCGATTATGTTTTCAATGAAGAACGAGAATTCATGTTTGTGCTTGGCTTCAGCAGGAACATTCATGATCTGGTGTTGTGCGAGGAAAAGATCAAGGAAATGCAGAAAAGCTAGGCAATTCGGTTTAACTCAAAATTTGTGATGTGCATTTGATTGTGATAAGATGCAGCCGAAAAACTATTTTATGAATGAGAAACAGCAATGAAAATTCTAGGCATCAATTCGGTTTATCACGAATCGGCAGCTGCCCTTTTAATTAACGGTGAGCTCGTTTGCTTCATTGAAGAAGAACGAATCAATCGCAGCAAGCACGGTAAAAAGGCGGAAATAGACAATCCACATCAATTACCGGCTCAGGCAATGAGAAAATGTCTGGCTTTGTCGGGTTTGAGTTTTTCCGATATCGATTATTTTGCTTATTCGTTCAATCAGGATGGGCGCAAACAGAATGTTGGGGTCGATCAGTATTTGCAGCCGGGCAGTTGGGGCAGCGAAGAGGGCGAAGCTCTTTTTCATTCCTGTCTCGAAAAAGTTCCAGAGGCTTTGGCCGAGATTGCCGGCTTTGATGTTCGAGAGAAGCTGTTATGGGTCGACCACCATCTGGCCCACGCCGCGAGCGCTTTTTTGTGTTCCCCCTTTAAAGAGGCTCTGGTAATGGTCGTAGATGGCATCGGTGAATTCGACTCGATTTCTGCCTATATCGGTCGCCACAATCAGCTGGGAAAAATATTTTCACTACCTTATCCGCATAGCCTGGGTTTTTTATGGGAAAAATTCTGCAAGTTTCTTGGCTTTTCCGAACATGACGCCTGTAAATTGATGGGTTTGAGCAGTTACGGTGATCCGGAAAAGATGCGTGACGCCTTCCAGAAAGTTGCCTGGCGAGATGAGAAAACGCTTTTTGTCGTGAACAACGAAATCTTGAGGTTCCGTTCCGATGATTTTTCGCCATTGGAGGAGCATTTTGGCCCCCACCGGGATCGGGAGGCCCCCATAGAAATGCGCCACAAGGATATTGCGGCGGCATTACAGGAATTTACCGGGCAGATGATGCTTGATTTGGCGACAAGGCTGAAAAAGCAGTTTCGTATCAACAAGCTTTGCCTGGCCGGTGGTACGGCATTGAATTGTGTCGCCAATGCCGCTTTGCAGAAAGATGGCGGTTTTGCTGATCTTTTTGTTCAGCCGGCGGCAAATGATGCAGGTACCGCTCTGGGAGCGGCATTGTATGTCTGGTGCGGCGTTCATGATCAACCAAGAAATTTCGAAATGAAACATGCTTTTTACGGTCCATCCTTCTCGGAAGACGAGATAAGGAGAGCGATCAAAGCTTCTGGTTTGCGCAGCGAAAAAATAAATGATGCGCCAAAGCGCGCCGCTGAATTCATTGCCGGGGGCAAGATCGTCGGTTGGTTCAATGGTAGAATGGAAGTCGGGCCACGCGCCCTGGGCAACCGTTCTTTGCTCGCAGACCCAAGGCGAGCTGATATGCGAGACATTCTCAATCGTAAAATCAAGCATCGCGAGGATTTTCGCCCCTTTGCACCAAGTGTCTTGAAAGAAAAAGCCGGAGAATGGTTTGATATGGGGGGGCGTTCCATTTCTGCCGAATTCATGTTGTTAACCTATAAAACCCGCAAGAAATTCCATGAAAAAATTCCGGCGGTGATCCACGTCGACAATACCAGCCGCATTCAGGCGGTAAACCAGGAAACCAATCCGGACTATCATCGGTTGATCTGTGAATTTGAGACTTTGACCGGCATTCCTATGGTCTTGAATACATCCTTTAATGACAGCGAGCCGATAGTGATGACTCCTGAAGATGCTTTGCACACTTTTCAGAAAACCGGAATCGATGTGTTATTTTTAAATAATCATATGATTTGTAAGCAGCAAGAGTCATGAATATGTCTCAGCAAAAACCTTTGCACGTTCCTCCGCCGGAATCATTGTTCCGACCGGTTATGGGTCCGCTTGGACTGCGGTTGGCTCTCGTCTTCGGAAACGAATCGCCAGACGGTCAGTGTCCCTTTTTCGGTACACAATGCCTGCATTGCGATATCGGTGGGGGTGAAGGCCCTGGATTCAATGCGCAGGTGAATGGGCTTCGGCTCGAATATTTCAAAGAAAGATTTGCCGATGAATGGTCGAAAATAAGCCATCTGGTCGTTTACAACTACGGCTCGACCTTGAATGAGGTTGAGTTCTCAAGAGAAACTTTGGGGCAAATTCTTGATTTTATTCGTTCTCAACCGGCGATAAAAAGAGCCAGTTTTGATTGTCGCGAATACTTCGTCAATGATTCGGCAGTCGATTTTCTGGTTGCCAACACCCGTGCTGACCAGATGGTATCAATTACTCTCGGATTTGAATCTCAATCAGAAGAGATTCGTCAGGGATACCTGAAGAAGAAAATGAGTCGCGAGCAGGTTGAAAAGGTCTTTATGGCTTTGCAAAAACACTCGCCGAGAACGGCGGTGGAGATGAACGTTTTGTTTCAGCCGCCGGGAGTGTCAGGTACTCAAGCAGTTAATGAAGCTGCGGCAACGGTTGATTACGGTCTTGAGCTGATGAATCGCCACGGTGTACGGGTTGATTTTAATTTTCATCCGTATTATCCGAGTATAAAAGGGTCAGAGGCTTACCCTGATCACCCGCGCGCTCGACTTGAAGATGCCGTTCGTGCCTTGATCATTATTTCAAGAAAGATCAGTAATTCTGATTCATTGCTGTTTGTCGGTGGTAACGATGAAGGGCACGATCTGCAACCGGCTCTGAAGCAAATGAAGCAATTGTTGTATGACCCGGCGTTTGCGGCCTTCAATGTCAGTCAGGATGAAAAGGATCTGATGATTTGAGGTTTTTTATTCGTTTTCATCTTGTTTTTCTAACGTTTTTTCAGCTGAATCTTCCTGATTTTCTGGCATCTCGATGGCCATTTCTTCGCAAAGTTTAGTTTTTGCCTCTTGAGATAGATTGGGGTTAATCAGGAGCTTTTTTGCAAGCTTCAGGGCGGCATCTTCCTCATCGCTATAATAAAGGGCCAGAGCCTTAAGCGTCTGGAATTCAGGATTATCGTTGTTTTCGACGTTTTCGAGCAGCGTCTGATAATCTCCTTCTTCTAGCAGGCGGCGATATAAATCGAGCTGGTCTTCGCTCTCAACATCGGCTGTGCCGGCTATTTCCGCATTCAAGCTTACTCCAGTGTCTTTTTCTTTTGGCGGCTGGTCGGTTCCGCCTGGGTAAATAACTTTCGTTCCGACCGTCAATGAGCCGGCAAAGCAGTTTAAAGGCGAAGCCAACCAAAAAAAGATCAGGCAGAAAATAGAAAACTTCATGATTTCTCCAGAACAAGGTTCATTTAATATATCATAACAGTAATGCAGCCAGTTCTGGATCTAAACAAGCAAATCACTGAAAATTCAGTATCTGAAACAAACAGTTGTAAAGTTTTACAATTCGATGAACGGGGTCTATAATAGTTTACAAATGAAGTAAATTTTGCAGAGCTGCACAAATCGTATCCGGTCATTTAATTTTTTCACCATACAATCATTTATCTGCGAAACCTTGTTGTGCAATATAGGGTACAGGGATATGGATGGGTCGGACAGACCAAAAAAACTGAATCAAGGCTTTACCATCGTTGAAACTTTGATGGCTCTGGGCATTTTTGCCCTGGTCATTGCGGGTGTCAGCACGGTTTATTCACTGTTTTCCAGGCAGTTGCCCGGGTTGACTCAGGAGGTTTCGTTACATCATAGTTTGCGGCTTGCAGACGCTCTTTTAGTTAGTCGTATTGCCAGGGGTTCTGAGATTATAAGCCCGGACCCGGTTAAGAGCTCTGAAGAGCTTGTTTTTCGTGATGTCGACAACGAATGGATAAAAATCAAGCTGCATCAGGGCTGTTTGCGATCTTTTCGCGAAAATGGCACGCCAGAAATAAAGATGGGAAAAAAGGGTACGCGAGCGATAAATTTGCGTGACGTTGAAATGGTTGAATTTACCGTGTTGAGCCCTGCTTCGGTGATGATCAAGTTGAAGTTTGGTAAGGAAAAGGATCGGGATTCCGGGTTTGGGCTCGATATTGATGAATTTTCCGGCAGTGTTTTCATGGTGAGGTTAAAGAATGCCAGAGCAGTCAGGTATTGATAAAAACAACAATTGGGGCCAACGTTTCGGTATGGCGTTGCCCATTGTTCTGACTTTGTTCGCGACTCTTTCGATCGGTATTTTCTCGCTTTGGGTCGTGACCAATCAGGAAAGGGGTGCGAGCAAAAATTTTATCGTCAATGCCAAGGCCGCTCTATTGGCGGATGCGATTCATGTTTTTCTAAC
>CAZTHA010000011.1:0-32749 GCA_964613435.1 uncultured bacterium | reverse complement strand
AACAGCGCTATATCACAGGTTTTTAAAGCTCCGGCTACCGAAGATGGGGTTGGCCTGGTCGGCGCTTTGCTGCTGGCAGTTCTGCCAGATTTCAGCATGTTTCGCTTTACCGGCCTGATTCTTGAGCAACAGGCCCTGAATTCCCAGGAAGTGCTGATCTCAACCTTTTACGCCATCTTCATGATCGGGTTTTATCTGCTACTCGCCGATATATTCGCCCGTTGCCGGGAAAACTGAAATGGCGCCAAGAGCTCCTTTTACCGCGGTATTTTTTCTGGTCTGCGCCTTTTGTTGCCAGATTTTTTCCGGCTCATTTCTCGCCGGCGATTTTTCCGAACCTTTGTTGATGCGCCTTATGCCCGAAGGCTTGCGCGGATTCGTTGCCGCCCGCCTGTGGGAACAAGCCGACCGTTACATGCATGCCGGGCCCTCGCGTCTCGAGGGGCAAAACTTCATAGCCGGCAGCTATGCGGGAAATACTGATTTGTTGCCGCTTTTACACGCCGTAACTACCCTGGTTCCCCATGAGTTGCCGCCGTGGCAATTGTTGGCAGCCAATCTTGGCCTGCATCTTGATCGCAAGCAGGATGCCATAAGGCTTTTGCAACGGGCGATTGGCTTGAATGCCGATAATTCAGAGATTCACGAACTATATGCGACCATTGCTTCCCTGAGAATGTTTGCCGGCGAGCCTGACCATGATGAAAAAAAATCGGCGCTGAAATATCTGCAGAAAGCGATCAATAAATTCGTTTTCAGCAAAAAAGGCATAGACGACCATGCGCCGGCCATGAACCTTCGCTCCTATTTCATTTTGCGCTCGCGCCTCGAAGTCGAACTTGGTTATCCCCGTGCTGCCCTTGAATCATGGGAAAAAAGTGGCGTTCCCCTGCAGCATGACCAGGGGCGACTGGCCTCGATGCTCATTCTCTATCGCGACCGTGGCGTTTTACCAGATCCCGCGGAATTCAAAAAGAACACAGTTATCGAAGAAAAACCCGTCGATGCGGCGATTGCCGGCACTACCGGCACCACTGTTAACTCCCGCCCTGCCGCGCCTCAGCAAATGCCAAAACCCCCGCTGTATCACTCGCGCTTTTCATTGCTAGCAGCATTGATCAGCTGTCTTCTCGTATTTTGTCTGCGACTGTTCGTTTTTCGGCGCAAAAAATGAAAAATCTGCCGATTAAGCGCTATCTGCCTCATATTGCTGAAGCCTTGGCCAGCCGTGGTAATCTTGTACTTTCTGCGGCACCTGGGGCAGGAAAATCAACGTTGGTGCCGATAGAGCTTCTTAAAGAGCCCTGGTTGGCCGGAAAAAAAATCCTGATGCTGCAGCCGCGCCGAGTTGCTGCCATTGCCGTCGCCCGCCGCATGGCCCAGCTTACCGAAACACGCCCGGGGGGACTGATTGGCCACCAGGTGCGTTTCAGCCGGCAGGTTTCCGCCGAAACCAGAATTGAAGTGCTTACCGAAGGTATTCTTACCCGCCGTATCCAGAATGACCCTTTTCTTGAAAATGTCGGACTGATTATCTTCGATGAATTCCATGAGCGCAGCATTCATGCAGATCTGTGCCTGGCACTCTGTCGCGAAATTCAAAAAGATATTCGCTCCGATCTGAAAATTCTGGTAATGTCAGCAACCATCGACGGCGCAGAACTTGCCAACTTTCTCGGCAATTGCCCGATAATCGAGGCAGAAGGCTTTCTTTACCCGGTCGAGATTTCGTATGAATCGCCCGGTTCTGGCCGCGACAGGTTTTTGGCCATGGCCGAGGCCTGCAAAAGTATTGTTCGCCGGTCTGGTGCCGCTGAAAGCTATCTTGTTTTTCTGCCCGGTGCCGGCGAAATAAACCTTTTTCGTGAAGTTCTCGAAGATCTGAAAAGCCATGAAATTTGCTGTCTGCATGGTTCGATGAGCATCGAGGCCCAGGAAAAAATTCTGCAGCCCCCATCCTGCCCGAGAATTGTTCTCGCCACCAACCTTGCTGAAACTTCCTTGACGATTGAAGGGATTACTACCGTCGTTGACACTGGTTTCTGCCGCAAAATGAAGGTTAACCCTTCTACTGGCCTGGAAACACTGGAATTGCAGCGAATCAGCCAGGCCTCTGCCGCACAGCGTGCCGGCCGCGCCGGTCGCCTGCAGCCGGGCCGCGCCTTTCGACTCTGGACAATGCCGGAAAATGACGCTTTGCCTGAGTTCGATCAACCTGAGATTCAGCGGCTGGATCTTTCAGGAACGGTTCTTGAACTGGCTGGCTGGGGCGTCGCCGATCCTTCGGCCTTTGCCTGGTTTCAGGCACCGGAGGCTTCTCAGCTAAACGCTGCCCAGGAACTTTTATATCAGCTGCAGGCAATCGATGAGGATGGCAGCATAACTTCTCTTGGTCGAAGCATGCTTTCACTGCCACTGCACCCGCGACTGGCGCGTATGCTGATTTCAGGCGAGCAACACGGCATTTCCCGGCTAGCCGCCTTTGCAGCGGCGGTTATCTCCGAGCGTGATTTTATGCGCTTTGAGGCGGGCAAAAACGACGCTGATCTCATGCTGCGCATTGAACAGCTTGAGGCGGGCAAATGCTCATTCCCTGCTGATAAACGCCAGTTCGAACGGGTTTGCCGTGTGGCTGAGCAGCTTCAGGGATTGATCAAGCCTGGAAATAGCCGGGTGCGTCCGTTCAATCCAGCTCAGACCCTTGCCCGGGTAATTCTGGCTGCCTTTCCTGATCGTCTCTGTCAGTTACGCAATGAAACCGACAAATCAGCCTACAAGATCTGTTCTGGTCAGGGATTTTCACTGGTTGGCGGCGCGGCGGACCGCTATATAATCGCTCTGGATCTAGATGCTCGCCTGAGAAAAGGACGAAATGACGGGCAGATTTTTCTTTATGTTGCAATCAACGAAACCATGCTTGCAGAAATGCTCGGACATCTGTGTGAAAGCCGGCGTGAAATCTATTTTTGCCAAAGGCGTCAGGCTGTTTTGGTAAGAAGAATGACCAGATATCTCGAACTGGTTCTTGCCGAAAGCGAAGAACGGTTGCAGCCCCAGGAAAGACATCTGGCCGAAAAAATGCTTGTTGGCCATGCCTTTGCCGATTTGCATGCTGCTTTGCCCTTCGGTGACCCCGCTTTTCGCAGGCTTATCAATCGTATCCGTCTGATCAACCAGATTGAACCGCAATTCGAAATGATCGATGAAGAATGGTTCAGGGAAAATATTGAAAGTATCTGTGCCGGTGCGACCAGCTTTGCTGAGTTGCGCAATCTCGATCTGGCGCAGTTCTATTTTTCAAACAAACCCTATGAATTAAAACAAAGATTTGAAAAATTGGTGCCGCAAAGAATTACTGTGCCTTCTGGAAGACAGGTTGAGATCGAATACCCTGACTCCGAACCGCCTTTCATCAGCGTCAAAATTCAGGAAATGTTCGGGCAGAAGGAAACCCCTTGTGTCGGCAATGGTCGGGTGAAACTGGTTGTCCATCTGTTGTCGCCGGCCGGTCGACCGATGCAGATAACCAGTGATCTGGCGTCTTTCTGGGCGAACGGTTACAAAACCGTTGCCGCTGAGCTGAAGGGGCGCTATCCGAAGCATCCCTGGCCTGATGACCCGGCTGCCGGAATAGCTTTTTCCGGGACAAAAAAGCAGCTCGAAAAAAAACTCGGGTCATTGGCCGAAAAGCTTCAGAAACGCAAGAACTCCTAGCTTCTCAACGCCTTGGTTGAGTAGCCTTTTACCGTTATCCAAGATCTGGTGGGAATCGAGCAAAATCATGGCGCAACGCTTTGCCAGATTTTACATGCGGTGCCTGGCGCTAAAACTCTTTTCCCTTCATAAGCTCGGCCTTGATGAAGTTATAACGGTCGAAATTCAGTTCTTTCAGATACTGACCGTTCTGGAAATAAAGAACCATGGCCTCGCACAAATCAACGTAAACCTCGACCATCGACTGGTTCGGAATGAAGGTTTCCTGCCACTTTTTCGAAACTTCGGGGTGGAAATAGAGAAAGCGTTTGGTCATTTCTCTAACCAGATAAAGTTTGAAGCGTGCCGCCTGACTTTCGTCGGTAAGTTCAACGAAAGTTGGGGAAAACCATGAATTCTGGGTGATGAAGACGTAGCCTTCCGACGAGAAAGCGGCCTCGGTATCAGTGGTTGGCAGGTAGACAATGGCTTCGGTGCAGGTCGAGAAGAATTTAGGCAACGCCTGGAAAGTCTCGATAATTGCGTTTTTGAGTCCATCGGGAGCATGGTGTTGCTCTTGCGGGACGGTTGCCGCCGCTGTTGCTACGTCAGCTTCGGTGACTATGGGAAGATAATCGCCATCGGGGATTTCCGGTGGCGGTCGCGAGCCTGGTGTTTCGATATTGCCGTTGTTGTTGCCGTTACCATTGCTGCCTTCTTCAAGGGTGATCGAGCCCCAGCCGCTGATGCTCTTGTTTTCCATCAGGTTTTCCTTGATGAAATTGTAGCGGGCCGAAGATTTGCTGCTAAGCTCAGAACCGGCAGCACAGTAAATCTCTACTGAAAAGGCCATGTCAACAAAGGCGGGGCACATTCCCGGGGCGACGATCATGTTTTGATCCTGGCCAGGGCCGAAAACCTTTACCGAGATTTCGCCGGGAGTGTAGACTGTGCCCCACTTTTTGGCTATTTCCGGATTTGCCTGCTGAAATGCATAGGTCATGCCGCGAATCAAAATCGACTTGAAGCGGGCAATCTTTTCGTTTTCGCTGGGCAGACGATTATAGTTTTCATTGAATTTTTTCAGATAAAGGGCAGAGGGAACAATGGCGCCGTAGCCGATGACAATCTCGCCATCACGGTCGTCAAAGCCGTTATAACGCAACTCGAAGGGCATGAAGCTCGGATCGAGGGTGATGATTTTGGTGTGACTGCGGAAAGATTCGGGCAGAACCGCCAGAACTTCCTTGATTATCTTAACCCAGCCCTGAGTCCATTTGTTAACGTCTGGATCGTCGATGACATCGATCTGATATGTTTCGTAGATCTCATCTTTCAGGGCGGTCACCGGGTCGGTATCGCTGCTGTCGGAAGCATTTTGCGTCTGGTAGACGGTGTCGAGATAGCTGGCGTTTTGCGCGGCGAGCGGCGAAAGAGAGACCAGGGTCAGAATGACCAGAAGCGGCAAGAGATTTTTCATAAATAAACTCCTGATCAATTGAGGAACTCCTTGCCTTTCATGACATAGGTCTTGATGAATTCGTAGCGTTGCAGATCCATGACGACGCCGGAGTTGGAGACGAACTTGCCGTTGCGGATCGAGCCACCGGACCAGTAAACGCGAACCGATTCGGCCATATCTTCGGCTGGCTGTGTTTTTCCGTAGCCGGTTGGGCTGGAAGCACAATTGAAAGTTCTGCGCCAGGCATCATAGGTTTGCGGGTATTTTCCCTGGAAACAGTGGGTCATTTCATGGACAAGGGTGCCCTGGAAATTGCGCTTGAGGGCATACATCTGCTCTTCGGTGGTTGGCGCTCTGCCATAGGCGGCGACAAGAGAGTTATAAAGGCTCTGGGTCATTTTGGTGCTGAGGTCCATCATGTGCACGATCGGCTGGGGCATCATTACGTAGCCGAGAACGGAGGGGGGGGCGAATGAAGGGGCCGGGCCATCTCTAAGAACCTGTTTGGTGGCATCGCGGAAAAATGAAGGCAAAGAAGCGAATGCTTCATCGGCAGCGTTGATCTGGTTGATGCTCCAGGTGGCTCTATCGCCGGGTGCGCAGTCTATATCGTATTTTTGTTTGATGTAAGAGCGCATACCGGCGACATCGTCGGGTTTTTCTGTGCCGGTGCCGGTGGAAGTAGAGGTTCCGGTCGAGGTTGAGGTTGAAGTGCTGGTGCCGGTGCTCGTTGAAGTTCCAGTGGATGTTCCCGTAGAAGTTCCTGTGGAGGTCGAGGTGCCGGTCGAAGTAGAAGTGCTTGTACCGGTGCTGGTGGAGGTAGAAGTGCCGGTAGAAGTTGAAGTGCTTGTCGAGGTGCCGGTGGAGGTGCTTGTGGACGTGCCGGTGCTTGTTCCGGTTGGGGGCGGTTTGGGGATTATTTTGTCGCATGGAATTACGACAATGACAATTTTGACTCCGCACACTTTGCCTGAAAGAATGCGCACGATGCGGTTAACAATGTTTTGCAGCCGGTTGATTGCTTCCTGTTGGGAGGGTAGTCCGGTTGGTTCCGGAACATCGACTATTTCCGGGTCTTGTTGATCCTCGGCATAGTTTACCGGATCTTCGTTGGTAACAGCTGAAGAACCTTGATTGCCGGCCTGATAAATCGTATCAAGATAACTTCCGCTTTGCGCGAAGCCGACCAGAGAAAAAGCAAGGCAGAACATAATCACCAGAATTCCTGGAATTAAGCGCCTGTTCATAATTAACCCTCCACCGTAGTACATTAGCTTACTTAAATTATACGAAAAAAAAGCCTTACTTGTTTCAAAAAAATTATTTGTTCAGCTGACGGTTGAGTCTTGAGGGGAAGATATGGGTGGAGATGGTCAGGGGCTTTTCTTTTCCCTTGGTGGTTTTGAGAGTGGTTTTCAGTTTGAGACTTATGCGAATCGTTCCCGATGCCGGGCCTGAAAAAGTTTCGATTTCGGTGTTCCAGCTCATCGAGGCGATATGGTTTTTGATAAGAGTTTTTGGTGAGGCTGCCCCGGCTGTTCTTGAAAGGTCGAAACCTTCTTTTGAGCCGGTAATGCTATAAACCACCGGAACTATCTTGCCTTCGTGGTTGTCGTAAACATTGAAACTGAGCTGGTTAGGTTCTACTGAAAACTGTTTGCCTGAATCTATGGTCTTGGGATTCAAAACCGCATTGTTCATGTCGCTGCGCAATCGAGCAAGAAACATGGCCGTTTCCTGCAAAAGAATCGCACCACTTTCGCTTTTGCTGTAGCCCTGGCGGAAATTACTGAATACCGTAATTGCTATGGCCAGAAACAGGGCAACTACCCCGCAGACCACGAGGATTTCGACCATGGTGAAAGCTTTTTTGTCAGTTTTCTTCATTGGCTACCAGTGTTTTTAACGAGAACTTTCGTTCACGTTTTTCAGTTTTGGATGCCGGGTAATTCATGTTTACCACTATTTTTTTAAACTTTACCCGATTGTTTTTGACTATTTCGGTAACGATGACTTCCGGTTTAAAGTCTGGATTAGAGGAAACTTTGAACGGAATGACCATTTGTCGCTCCGGATCTTCGCCGCAAATGTCAGCGCTGGAAAAGGTGCCGATGGGAATATGCCTGAAAGGCAGAGAAATCAGCTGCTCGATTATTTCGAGGGCCGCAGTATGGGCTCGAAATTCATTTTCCGATATCATGACGTTGCGGTTACCCGAAGAAAAGGTGAAAAAAACCGGAACGAGAATCAGGCCGAGAATGCCCATCGAGATGAGTATTTCAACCAGTGATATCCCGCGTTGACGACTATTCATGCCAGTATGAATCCTGTTCTTCGAGATAGGGCCGGTAAAACTGCCGATAGCTCTCGCCAGTCGGGTCCTGTGCTTCGCGAAAGCGCAAAGTTCCGCCTTGAAAGCGATGGTCGGCAAAAATCGAGGCAATGCAGAGGTTGCCGAAAAGGTCGAGACGCGAACTATAGCTTAACTCGGCTTTTGGCGCAATCAAATTGATGTGGTTCGGCTGAACCGAGGAAAATGTTACTGAATCAGCCTCTGGGGCTACCAGGGTAAGTGCCTCGCCGGCAGAGTCACAGACCGCGCCGCGAAGAACCAGATTACCCTGCTCGAGTATTATCATGCCGCCACCGCGAATCTTCATCGGAATAGCCTTGCCCGTCGGCGGAAAAATAAAATCAAGCTTGCGCGGGTTTTTTACGCGCACGATAAGATTGAGTTCCAGCTCATCCTGTTTGTTGGTAAAGCGTTCCCAGAACTCGCCGATGTCTTTGATCTCGACCTGGGTGCGCTTAGCCAAAAGGTTGCAGACCCCTTTCGGATCGACCCGGCCTTTGAAATAGACATGCCCGGCGCCGTTTTCGATATTCAGGTTGTTCCCGTTATCCTGTCGCAAAATCTGGTTTTCAGAGGGAAAAACCCGGCTGGGCACAGAATTGTAGATGTCCTGAAGTGAATTGTAGGAATAAATATAGGGCAGTTCACTGATTCGGCTCATGATGCTTGCGTAGTCGGCATAATTGCCGCAGATCATGCCGGATTTCAGCATTGGGCCGCCGAATTTGCGCTTCAAAACGTCACCGATTTCGATGGAGTTGTTGTAGTTATTTTCGCTTTTTGAAGGCACCAGGTAGAGTGGCGGCGGGTTAACATTGGCGAACATTTCCTCGACATCGGCTTCATCAGGCGTGATTTCAAGGTTGGCAAAACGTGGAAACGCCGTTACAACAGGCCCGAAAACCATGGTTCGCGATTGAAAGCCCTTTCGGGCATCGCCATAGAGGTGAAGAATCGAAGATTTCGAGGTGTAGAGTTGCTTTTCGCCTTCAGAAAGGATGTTGCCCTCGTACATGGCGTCGGTTTCCTTGCGATTGCTACGGTCGTGGAAGCCATCGAGAACGAAGCTGTGGGCAAAGCTGTAGCTGACATTGCGCACCGACTGGGAGCTGAGATCCCAGGGGATGTGCATGGAACTGCGCATTTTTTCGGGTAGATTCCCGGTGGGAGTGGAAAATTTGATCGGAGTGAACTGAAAACTGTTGCTGATGTCATAGAAATGAAAAATCTCACCGAGTTCGCCGGCTCCGGAAGTAAGATTCAGGCGAACTTTTTTGGGGCCAAGGTAGATCCAGCCGCGTTTTTTCCAGATGTCAGCCCCTTTCTCCTGCTTAATGACATCGCCGAAATTGCTGCTTTCAAAAGGACTTTCCGGAGTGGCGTGGTTGTAGCAGATCAATGGTTTGGCACCATCGGCAACCGTGCCGCGGTAGTCATTGCGAATAAGATTGAAGGCAGCCTCACCGTTGCGTGAAGCGTTGGCCACATGCAGGGTAAATTTGCTCAGGGGGCCGGGCAATATGCTGGCAACCTTTATCTGGCGCTGCACACTCAGGGTGCGCTGCGAATTTTTATAGGTTGCGGTAGATTCGATTCTCAGCCAGCCTTCTTTGCTGATCGGGTCGTTCCATTGCCCGACGCTGGTCTCGCTGAGACGGCATTTGCGCAGCCAGACTTCGACGCGAATCGTCGCCTCCCTGGGGTCAACCTCCCGGGCAAAGCTTTCGAGTTCAGCGTTCCAGGTGTCGTCTAAAAGGTCGTTGACGCAGATGTCTTCAATTTCGCCTGGTTGTAGCAGCAGTTGTTTGAGTTTTGACTGTTGCCCACCGCCGCTGAATTCGCGGGAAATTGCCTCACGAACCGTGCCAATGCATGAATTTATGCCGGCTTCAGCGAGAAAGTGGGCAATTTCACCGTTGACGATGTTCTGAATGCCCTGGTGCTGGTGCCCAGAAAAGGTAAATAGAGAAACAGCCAGAATCAGCATTACGGTGCCGATAATCAGGGCAAACATTATGGCAAAGCCGTTTCTGGAGCGTTGGTATGCTTTTTGATCAAAAAGGTTCATGTTTGTGATAAGCTCTGGTAACATATTAATATTCGCAGTGTTGCCCTTTTATGTCAACGCCTTTGCCAATAACCGCGAAAGTCTGGTAAATTTAGAATGAACTATGGTCTGCCGGTCAATTGAAATCGGAGGGAAAAAATGAAAAAGTTTTATCTGGTATTGTTGATGATTGCCATTGCCATTGGAGGATCTGCCATGATTGAAACGCTCAGTCTTCAAGAGCTTGCCGCCAGCTCAGATTTGATTGTCTCGGCAACCATGCTTGGCGTGAAAGAAACGGGAAAAACCCCCGAGGGTGTGGAAATCTGCGCAAATCTCGCCGAAATAGCCCAGGTTTACAAAGGCGACCTTAAGCCGGGCGACAAAATCAAGATCAAGACTTTTCCTGGATTCGAAGACGGAGTAGCCTTCGCAAAAGACAAGGACTACCTGCTTTTTCTGCAGAAACAGGATAACTATTATCTTGTGACCAATTCTGTCCAGGGTTCATGGGAAATAGATGCCGATGCAAAGTTCCTCGGAATGGGAACCGGCAAAACGATCGAAGACGTGAAAAAAGCCATCGATGAAAAACCGTTGAAGTTTCAGCCGAAAGTGCCTGATCTGCAACTTTGACCCTTAAATCTATCGAGCTTTCCGGAAGCTTTATTTCTGAAAAAAAAGAGACCATTGTTTGATGGTCTCTTTTTTTGCCGGTTAATATTTCAGTCGCCGAGCAGCCCCAAAATCGTCGAACGATTTTCATCCTGCATTTTAAAGGCTTTGATTGCGGTTTTACTCTGAAGCTCGGCACGATACATGTTGATGATTTCGGCAGCCATATCGGCATCTTCAATGCGTGACTGCGCAGCAATAGTATTGATCAGTTCCTTGTTGAGGTTGCTGATTTCAGAACTTATGCCATTTTGAACTGCGCCGATCGCGCTGCGCTGCGAAGTTACCGTGCCAATTGCCTGGCCAATCCGGCCAATAGCCGACTGGGCTCCGGAACTACTTGAAATGTTCGTCTGGTCGATGCCAAGAGTCGAAGTGTTCATGGCCGGAATGGTAAAACTTTGGCCATTTTGTAATTGCAGATCGAGAGAGCCATCGAGCAGATTTTTGGTGTTGAAGGTCGTATTGTTGGCAGTTTGGTTGATCTGCTCCTTGAGCTGATCAATTTCGAGCTGAATTGCGCCCCGGTCGCTGTCGGTCAGTGTTCCGTTGGCGGCTTGCACCGAAAGCTCGTTCATGCGCTGAAGCATGTCGTTGGTAGAGCTGAGTGCGCCTTCTGCAGTCTGCAGCAGAGAAATTTCATCCTGGCGGTTGGCAATCTGCATGGCGATGCCACGACTTTGCGACTCCATGGCCATGGCGACGGCCAGGCCGGCTGCGTCATCGCTGGCCTGATTTATTCTTTTGCCGCTGGCGATTCTGGCCAGAGTCTTGTTAGTTGATTCATCGGCCTTGAGCAGGTTGCTATGGGTTCTCAGAGAGTTTGCCGTTTTTCCGATCATAGCTTTCACCCTGTTTCTTTTAAGTTAATCCTATATTAAATATAATGTACAAAGCCTGGCGCGTCCAGAGGAAGAGTCTCGGCCGCCGGGAATTTTTCAGTCGTTGAGGTTTTCTACGGCTTCCTGTTCGCTGGTGTAGGCGTCACCCATCTGCAAAAGGCCAACCATTTTGAAAACACCGCTGGTAAGTTCGCTTAAGCCGACGAAGGCAAGTTCACCACTTTTTTCGTCGACGATGATTTCGCTTATTTCGATTATTTGCGCGATTCCCTGCGAGTTGATAACCGGCGATTCACTCAGGTTGAGAATGAATTTCTGGTAGCCTTCCGGTAACGCTTTTTGAACTGCTTCAAAAAGAATTGCTCCGCCCTTTTCATCGAGGTAGCCATTCGAGCGAATAACAAAAATCTCATCAATTTTATCGGTTTGTAGCGTAAAGTTTGTCATGAGCGCATATTAACCCGCAGCGAAAATAATTGTCAATCTCAGAGGGCGGCAATAATTTCGGCGGTGACTTCCTGACCATCAGACAATGGCTTGACCTGAGCGTTGAAGTTTTCACCGGCTTCTGGCAAGGTTCCGAATGATTCGGGAATGCGAATGTGATAAATGCGCCCGTTCTCATTAAGGTTGGCGACTTCAATCAGACGTTTGGATGCGTTAACCTTGTTCACTTTGCCTTTAACCATAGCTGTTTTGGGAATTTGCGTCTGCCGTACCTGGCCGGGCTTGCCTGGCATTGTGCTCGGCGGTGCCAGAAACAGGAACCAGATCAGCGCGGTCAGTACTGCACCAAGCGAATACGCGACAATGGAAAATTTTACCAGACCGGCATCGACGACCAGTTTCTTTTCGCTGTCTTTGCGAATGGCCTGAATCTTTTCAAGTTTATAGGCCTGGCGTTGCGACTGGCATTTTTCTTCTTCTTCGAGCTTCTGAATGGCAACTTCATAAAGTTTTTGCTTGCTGATGGCCCCTTCGCCGGAACTAAGCTGATCGGCCATTTTGCCGCAAATCTCTTCGTAAAGAGAGCGTTTGCTGGTATTACAGGCCTTGAAGTCGGCGTAGAGGAGGTAAAACAACTCTTCATCAGCGTTTGACAGCAGGAGAAATTTCAACTGCTGCTGGTTTTCCGGGTCGCCCTCGATACGCAGGGCTTTCAGAACCAGGTGGGCGACCGACTGAAAATCGAAGTGCCCACAGCAGAGTATTGCGTGTTTGCGCTGTAATGGCTGAATCGAGAACAGCATTTTTTCAACCAGAGCAATTGCCTGACCCTTGTCGAAAAGGGCGAATACTTTGATGGCAGCTTCTCTGACTTCATCAGAACTGTGTTTGATCAGCTGCGGCAGGTAAGGCAGCAGAGCGTCAGCGTCGATCTTGCTCAAACAGTCTATTGAGGCGGCAAGAAGTTCGGAATTTTCGCTTTTCAAAGCTTTGGCAGGAATCTCGGCGTGGTTTTTTCCGCCAAACTGCTCGATGGCCTTGATCATCGATATTTGTCCGGAGGTTGGCAAATCCTTGAAATGGTTGCGGCAATAATCGAAAACCTTGGCAAAATTGTCGGCATCGATCGCATTGATCAACTGTTCAGGGCTCAATTGAGCTTTCTTTTTTTCAACTTCCGGCTTGGCGGCTGGCTCTTTTTGTGTGGCGTAACAGGATTGCAGATAATCGGCAATTTTCTGACGAACTTCAGCGTTGCTTTCAGTTTCGAGGAATTTTTCGATGATCTGGCGGGCTTCAGTTACTTCGTAGCGAACCAGGTCGCATAATTTTATGGCCGCCTTTTCACGGGTTTCAGCATTTTCCGAGCTCAGGCCCAGACAGTAGCGTTCGATGAAAAGTTTCAGCCTTTTCTGACGGTAATGATTTTCGAGGACACCGAGCATCTGTTCAGGCGTGGCCTGGACGATTCGAGCCTGATAAAGGGAGGTCAGCACGCCTTTGAGGATACTTTCGATCTGTTTGAATTTGCTGCCGACACAGGCCTGACGTACTTCAAGCAGCCGGGCCGGGCTTTTCCCATTGGGGTTGGCCATGAACAGCAGCCCCGCCTTTTTTATCAGTTCCTCATCTTTTTCAACGCTGATAAAGCGCAGAAGAAGCTTTTCAATCTGACTGAACGGGAAAAAAAAGGCATGAAAAAGGGCTGCCTGCTTTTCACTGTCAACCTGCGAAAAGAGCATCGACTCAAAATGGCGCAGAGCCTCATTGGGGTCCCAACGGTGCAGAAGGCGCACGGCTCGCGATCTGATGCCAAAATTTGGATTAACCAGCAGGGGCACGATCAGATCTTTAAGACGGTCTGGGGCTATTTTTTCAAGGGCTTCGATGGCCGCGCTCAAAACCCTTGGGTCGTGATGGCGGCATAAAAGTTCTATCGATGCCGCATCTTCGAATGAACCAAATTTCTTGAGAAATTTGAGGACCGAGGGCAGCAGCTGGGGCGAGAAATTTGGCCAGGCGGCGTTTCGCAAACTGCCGGTTATCAGATGGGCATCAGCCCTCTTAACCGACTCGAGCATCAATGCCAGGGTAATTTCGTCGCGATTGGGGTTATTGAGCAACTGTTCGATTTCGGCTGCTGTGGCACTGCTTTTTTCAGAGCGATCCAGGCGCGCCAGCACCTTTTGCATGTGAAACCTGATTCCCGGGTCATTTTCCTGAGCGATGAGATTTTTCAGGGCCGCCTGTTGTTGTTCATCCCATGCCAGATCTTCGATTCTCGACAGCACTGAAAACCTGATTGAGGGATCGGGTGATTTCAGGTCTGCAAAGAATTCTTTTACCGGGTCCATGCTATGGAGTCTTTACCTTTTCATACTCTTTTTCCAGCAGGGTATAGCCTTGTTTAAAGGCAGTCGCCAGGCGCATCATCTGCTCAGCCACGCTTTTTTCTCCGTTGGCCAGCATTAAAAGACCTATGTTGCGCAGAACGTAGCGCTGAAGTGGATTCTTGCGATTTCGATAAAATGCTTTCTTGAGAAAATCTTCAGCCAGGCGCTTCTGGTTCATGCCCCAGAAAATTAGTCCTTTGAGGTTCAGTGCCGCAATTTCAAGATTTTCAATGTTTTCATTGGCAAGGTTTTTTGATTCCGTTTCAAGGCGATTGATGAAATCGAGGGCCGGTTGAAACTCTTTGCTGATAAACATTCTGGTTGCCAGGACATAAAGGCCGTTGAGCTGATCGAGTTTTTTTCTTTCAATGTCGATGCCGGATTCAGCAAGCTTCTTTTCGAGTTCGGGGTCTGCTTTGCTGTAGGTCTGCAATTTTTCGAACATTTCCACATCGGTTTGGGCCTGATGGGTGGTGATCAGACTGTCATCAAAAAATACCGGGCCACGGAATCCGGTCGTGGTGGTCAGATTGTCGGCGTAGTTGAGCCACATTCCCTGTTCGAGGGGATAAAAGCTTTCTTCAGCGACCAGCGCGAAAGATGCCTCGCTGTATCTTTTTGAAACTGGCGGCCAGCTGCGCAAGGTTGCGATCATTTCCCGGGCCTGGTCAGGATGCTCACGGCCGATCAATTCTTCCAATGCGGTGAATGGGACTTTGAGGCTGGCCTCGGCAATGATTGAGCCCTGTGATAGGTAGCTGGAAGGGATTATTTCGAAAGAAAGCGTCGCTTTTGTGCCGCTTTTGACCGTCTTGATCTTTTGCCGATCGCCGTCCATTTTCCAGCCTTCAGGTATTATCAGGCGAACCTCGACGTCTTCCAGATCGCCGACAATTGAGCTCAGCGTTACCCTGGCCTGCAATTTTTCGTTGAGGCACGGTGGCTGGCTTAAATCAAGTTGCATCTGATACCATTCGGGAAGTTGAATTGTCACAGCAAAGATTGGATTCAGGCTGAAAATCATCACAAATATTATGGTTAAGGCAAATGATTTCATATTTGGTCTCCTTGGCTTAGTTGATCTTCAGCCCTTTTTTTCGGTTTTTTTCGTCGTCGTCTTCTTCTTCCGGTTCTTCAATTTCTTCGGAAATTTCATTGCCGGTATCAGCCTGGGGTCTGGCGGGCTGTGTCCGGCTTACCGGGGCGAACTCTTCCGCTTTCTTATCGTTTGAATAAAGAATCTGCAGAAACTGGGGGTAGGTGTCATCAACGATGTGCATGATGATCATCATTGCCAGATCGAATTGGGCCCGGGTTATTTCACCATCCTCGATGATATGATGGCAGCATGCGGAAAGGGTTTTGCCGTCTGCAGAAACTTCGAATCTGATATCAAGGATCTCGTTCATTATCTTCATGATGAACATCAGGACATCGAGCCGGTTCAATTCAACGTTTCTGATGAAACCGGGAACCCTGAAAATAAGATGGCCGTTGTGCTGATAAATCATCAGGTGCATGGTCAGGTTGCGCGCCTGCATGTAAAGCTCGATAGCGTTTTCATCGATAATATTGTAACGAATCTTGTCCTGATCGAAAAAATCTTTTACACATTCGATTGCGGTTCGTCTCATGGGGTTACCTCGGCGAGAATTCGATGAACATCATCTGATGATATACCAAAGGCTTTGCTGGCGAAAACCAGTATTTTCTTTTCCGACTCTTCGATAACGCGATCTCGGGCCGCAGCCCTTACCAGTGAGCGAAACAGGCGCAAGGGCTGAAAACCTTTTGGCTCTTTTTCGAAAAACGGGTTGGCACTGACCTGTGAGCGAATTCGGTTGATAATGTCGTGATAATCCTGATCCGATATTTGCAGCATGTCTCTTAACTTCTGGACAATCTTCTTTTCGTGCAGATCTATCTGTCCATCGCGCATGATTTCAAGAATTACCAGAGAGAAAAACTCGGTGGAATTGAGCGGTGAAACGCTTTTTTCGTTGGATTTGAGGGCGGGAACCGCTGCCTTGATCGCCGATACCGCATTGCTCAGTTCGAGATGTTTCAAATCAGCTGCAGTAGCTTTAATCTTTTCAAAACGCTGACGACACCAGCCGAGGATTTCATGACCGTGGTATGTTTGTTCGCTTTCATTGCCGAGCTTCTTCAAGCCGTTGATGGCAGCAAACAGTGCTCCGTTGTTGATGTATCCTTCGATGCCTTTCATCTGCCTGATGATTTGATCGGAGTTGAGATAGCTGTTGCTTGAACCGAGTCGCTGACAATATTCGTTGAGTGACATCTGCCCAAGTTGTGCCGTGTCTTCAAGACGTGAAATTACCTTTGGAATCGATGAATAGAGCTTGAACAGCTTCAAATTGATCTGGAAAAAATCAGAATCGAGAACCTTGCGGCGTTTGAGATATAGCTTGCTCAGTTTTAAAAGGGCATTTAAATAAAACTCATCGGCTTCAAGAGCTTTGAGAAACATAGCCTCGGCTTCAACTTCGCGGCCGGTTTTCAAATAAAGAGTGCCGAGGTTGCTCTGTGCTTCGGGACATGTAGAACAGATGTCGATCGAGGCCAGGTAACTTTTTTCGGCAGCCTCATTGTTGCCGGAAATGCGGTGGCACAAACCCAGCAGATTGTGGGCTCGGTATAGCTGAGGATTGGCTTTTAGCGCTTTTTCATAGGCAAGAATTGCACTGTCAAAATCTCCGGAAGTCTGGTGATATACGCCCTGAAAGAAATGTCCGCCGGTATCGAAGTGCTCTTTTTTGAAAATGGTAGTTTCAATCAGCGGTTTTTCGCCAATGGAAATTGCGGCGAGACAGACACAACTGGAGTCGAAAAGTCGCTGGAACTGTTCCGGTGTGGTTCTGCCCCGTGCCAGAACATTGCCGTTGTGAAACGAAAACAACACCACTTCGTTATTGTTTTCAGTGACGGCCGGCAGCAATGAAATATTGTCCTGCATCCAGTCGTTCCAGGTCAAAAGCGGAATATTGAATTCAAGCGATGGATAGCGGCCGTTTTCGACCAATCTTATTTCGGTATACATATTTTCTCGACTTAAAGCTTGGGTGGAAATGACATGCCGGTCTGGCCAATCAGGCTGTCGTATTGATAGATTTCGATGATTCCCCATTTGGAAACTCTTTCGAGTTTCATTTCTATGGGTTCGTTAATCTCTTTGGCGGTGCTCCCCTGAAGATATACACAGCGCAACTGGGCGCGGGCCATGGCCACATCTTCCATGCCGGCGCTGATTCCATTGCTGGTCAGGGTAAATTCAGTGATGGTTACGCCCTGAAAAAAAGCCTCGAGACGTTCGCGAAATTTGAGGTAGTCTTCATAACCGCCGGGCACAGCAGGGTTCACCGGATAATACTTCAGGTTGGTATCGAAGTTTGCCATGGCGGCGGCAAGATTTCCCGCACGTACCGAGCTTGAAAACGAGTCCAGGACGGCCTGCACTTCAAGCTCTTCCGGTGACGTTCCCGTCGAACCCGAACCGCCGCCACCGCCGCCGCAGCCGGTCAGAATCAGCAGAACAAGGGGTAGAATGATAAAAACGCTTCTGGGGGCGAATATCGAACCTTTCCTCATGTTTCCTCCTGCAAATGGACCTTGACGGTAGACCCTCATCCCGGAAAATTTCTATCTCGCCTGCTTCATGCATGGCGCGTTCACATAGTCATGATCTTATGGAAAAAGCGTGACCGTTGAGGACAACCCCCCTTGAAACGGTCACTTCGACCTGGTCAAGCCAGGCTTAGTGACCGTTTAGGGGTTCTTACCGATTTTTTGAAAATCGACCTGTCACTTTCAGCTTTCGCTGGAAAATAGCCAGGGAGAAAGTCCGGTTATTCAACGGCTCAGGCTTTGCCTGAGCAGCCCATGATGCGCATTTTTCTCTGAACGACTTCTTTGATTGCGGCTCTTGCCGGTCCGAGATATTTGCGGGGATCGAATTCTGCCGGATTTTCGAAGAATGCTTTGCGGATCTGACCGGTCATGGCCAGGCGCAGGTCGGTATCGACGTTGATCTTGCACACGCCGGTTTTGGCAGCTTGTCCGATCATTTCTTCGGGAACTCCTCTTGAGCCGGGGAGTTTTCCGCCGTATTGGTTACAAATGGCAACGAGATCTTCGGGCACCGAGCTGGCACCGTGCAGAACCAGTGGGAAGCCGGGCAGTTTGGCTTCGATTTCGGCGAGACGATCAAATGCCAGCTTGGGTTCGCCTTTGAATTTATAAGCGCCGTGACTGGTGCCGATGGCAATAGCGAGTGAATCGCATCCGGTTTTTTCGACGAAGATTCTGGCTTCTTCCGGGTCGGTGTAAGTGGCGTCCTTGGCGTCGACTTTGACGTCATCTTCAACACCGGCCAGTTTGCCGAGTTCGGCTTCAACGGTTACGCCTTTCGAATGAGCATATTCAACTACCTCACGGGTAATTCTGATATTTTCTTCGAAAGGATGTTTGGAGGCATCGATCATTACTGAGCTGAAGCCGCCGTCGATACATTTTTTACAGATGTCAAAATCGTCGCCGTGGTCGAGGTGCAGCACGACAGGAATCGAAACTCCTGAGGCTTCAGCCATTTCCATCGAGGCTTCGATGAGGTGAATCAGATATTCGTGGCGGGCATATTTTCTGGCGCCGGCTGAGACCTGAATGATCAGGGGTGATTTTTCTTCGATTGCGGCTTCGAAGATTCCCTGTACGATTTCCATGTTGTTGACGTTGAATGCGCCAATAGCATATTTGCCTTTATAGGCCTTTTCAAAAAGTTCCTTTGAGGTTACGAGTGGCATTGAAACCCTCCTGCTTTCTTGGCTTGAGCGCTTTAATCGCGCTGATAAATCTGCGCTTAAGTCTATCAAAGTGAAAAGTAAAAGTCAAAAACTGGACAACAGTGTACAGATAATTATTCTCTATGTTATAGTTAAGAGAGATGAGGATGCCTGAATTGAAAAAAACAGTGATCATTTTGCTGGTTTTTTTAACAGCGGTGGCAGGATTTGCTGCGACCTCTTCTCAGGCACGGGAATATTTGCGAAAAGCCAGAGTATTTTTTGAGCGCGGCAACCTTAAAGATGCCCGTGATTACCTGAAACGCGCCCTGAAGATCGAGCCCGAAAGCAATGAAATTCAAAGTTTCGGTGAGCAGGTTGACGCAGCTATTGAAGCCCGTTCCGGAGAACTTCGCCGTCAAGCCGACTTTTATCTCGAAGCCAAAAATGTACCCGAAGCCGAAAAGATTGTGCGTCAATTGCTGGTTTTGAATCCCGATGATGAATATGGGAAAAAGCAGATGGCGGCCATAAAAAAGGTCAACGAGCAGATCGAAGAATTTCAGAACAAGGGAATTACCGTTAACCCTGATTCCGGGCGTTCCCACGATGTTGATCTTTACAATGCCATTTCATTGCTGAATCGAGCGCGGGGTTTTCTGGCCAATGGCGATCGCCAGCAGGCCCTGGTTCTCGTTGAGCAGGTGCTGGAGCGCGAGCCCGATTATAAAGTGGCTCTTGAACTTAAAGAAAAAATTGTTTATGTCAATCGTATTCAGGAATTCATTGAGTCAGCACAAATAGCCTTTCAGCAGGGACGTATGCGCGAATGCATCTATGATCTTGACCGTTTGATCAAAGAATCACCGGAACGAACCGAATATCTGCTGCTGCGGGCTCGGGCACATTTGAAATTGAAAGAATATTCTGCCGCTCATCGCGATTTCTGGGCCTATTATCGGCAGCATCCAGACCAGAAGAAGGTAGTTTTCCCTTTTCTTGCTGATGTGTATTTTGGCATGAAACGCTACGAAATGGCTTACGGCTTTTCCAGAGATGCGATAACCAATGAAAACTATCGCGGCCTCAGCTTTCAGTACAACTGCAAGGTTCGCTTCTATGCAATCGAATATGGCGTTCTTGTCGCTTTCACATTGATTCTGCCTTTTGTCATATATCTTGCTTATCGACGTTTCGATCATCTGGTCAATCGTTTTCCCCCCGGAAAATTCCACGACGGCACCGGGTTGCTCTGGTCAATGCTCGTTTCTGGCCCCGATAAATACCTGCCGCTTTTGATCGAGGTCGCCCGTGGCCTCAATGTTGCCTGGTTGAACTATTATGCCGGAATATGTCTTCTGCGTGCCGGCCAGATCGAAGGCGCCCAGCGCTTTCTTGCCTATAGCTTTTCCAATGAATTCCTGGCCGGTCGTGCCTATTTCTTTTTTGGTTTGACCCGAAAACTTCTTGGTCAGGAACATTACGATAATGACTTTGATGCTTCGATAGTTGCCTCGACTTCGTACCGACCCCGGGGTTGGTATCCGGAGTTCGTTAAAAGAATTGAACGTGTGTGTCTTATGACTTATAGTAAAGTAAAAGACTATGAATCTTACGAGGGAATGGCCTGCGTGTTAGTCAGTGACCAGGTAGGAGAAGCGGTATGAAAAAAAATGGCCTGATACTCTGTTTTTGTTTGTTGTTCGTTACGTCTTTACTCGGGGCAAATCCCCTGGCGTTGAAGCTTATCGAGGAATGCCTCTTTACCAGTGATTTTGGTAACCCGGTTCCCAGCTATGAAGACGTCGATGATATCACCAATATTGGGCCAAGAGCCGACAACACCGGGCCGATGATCAAGCACTCAGAATTGAATGCTTTCAAGAATACCGTGGTTAGAGCCAGCACTGGTCAGGCTTTCATTAATAAAATCAATGAAACCGGTGGCCGTGTTCTGCATGAACCGGGATTTCTTCATTTCATGAAAACCTACATGTATATCGAAGCCGGTGGTTATGATGAAGAAGGCGATTGGCATTCCAACGGAACGATGGCCAATTTCCCCCAGGACTACGATCCCGGTGACAAGCCGCATTCAAAAAGTTTCTATCTTTGTTTGAATCCTGGCTGGTGGTATATTCCCGCCCTAAGCTATCCGCCCAACGCCAAATCCTGTGATGTGTGCACTGATCTTTGCGATTTGCCACCCTGTGAAAAAGTCGAAGTAGAAAAAGACGATGATGGTGACGGCATTCCAGACCGTACTGAAGAAGAATTTCAACATCATCAGCCGACTAACAACGTTTATGAGAATCTTGGCAATTACCTTTATGGTACTCTGCAGCCCGGTCCGGCCATCGGTAAAGATGCTTCCGGCAAGGTTTTTACCATGACTTTCGCAGATCGGACTCCGCCGCGAATTATCGGCTGCGTCGGCGACCAGTTCCCGGAGCTTGGCGTTGATACTCCAGCGAAAACCGGTGACTGGTATAAAATCGAGGGCCTGAAAATCAAGGACAACAAATCCGACAAGGTTGGCAGCTGCCTCTGCCTCGGTAAAATCGATGGTTATCCTGCGACCGACTGGATGGCAAGCTGTGATTGGGTCAAAGAAGAACCCTTCCGAATCGTCGATTCCGATGCCGATGCCCAATATGTAATTATGCCCAATTCATGCCATGGCGTAATGCTTTACAGTATCTTTGCCTGGGATAAAAGCGGCCTGCTCAATCCCGGCGAACCACTTATCGAAGAAGATAAACCCGAAATTTGCTACGGGTTGAGAAATCCGCCCGGCGGAGTTTCTGATCTTGGCAAACACCCTCTCGATGCGGTCGGTTGGCCAAGTGCTTTAACCCTGCCGTTGACCGATGAAAATCTACTCAGCGTCGATCCTGATGCTATCGATCCGAATCAGCATCGCGGCCGCGGTTTCATCAATATTATCGACAACGATTTGCCGAATATAGTAATCAAATTCAAATCGGTAAAAGATGGCAAATGCGTATTCTTCCCGCCGGCGGTGCAGCCGGCCGATCTGCCGATTCTCACTTCATCCGAATACAAAAAGCCTTTGGGTATAGCCGATGCGAATGCGGTTGATTACGAAAATTTCATTGGTGATCTTACTGAGGCGGTTTTTACCTCGGATCTGGTCGATGAGGCGAAGCCGGTTTATTTCAAAATCTATGAAATTTTGCCTTCACCTGTTATGGATCCTGGAGAGCATGGATTGCTTGAAAGATTGAAAAGTCCATCCAGCGAAGACGATTGGGATTTCATCAGAAAGGCTTTTCGTCTTGAAGATTACCAGGAATCTGATTCTGACGTTAATGGTGCGCCTATATCTGGAGATGAAGATACTTTTGGGAAACGCAATGGCACCGGTGGCGAAGTGACCGCGCTTTTAACCGAGCCCCTGCAGGAAGACGTCGAGTATCTGGTCAGTGTCTGGGCTGATGATAACGTAAAATGGGCAACCAAAGATGAAAGTGGTGTGGTATTGCCGCTGATTCATCCGATTCCGACCGGTATCGTCGATGGCTCGATAAAAATTGAAATTCCGAACCAGTATCCGAAAGTTTCACATAATGTTCCACTGGATCCCGGCCAGGCTGTTTCACCTGAGATCAGGGTTGTTTTTCGCGAACCGACTCCTTCTGGTGACCCGGGTTCTATTTCTGATCTGGACTACAAAAAATACCCATTTATCGAAGTCTACGCCAAAGATTTCGCCGGCATGACCAGAAAAATCAAGCTCTATGTCAAGGTTTCCAACGAAAAGCCGGATATTCGTGTCCTTGAGCGCCAGCATCGGCCTGGCAACTGATTTTTAGAAAAAACTGCCTTGCCTTTTGCACAAACTTTTGGTTTGTTGCTCCGGAATTTCGGTTGAATTTTTTCTGATCTGGACCCGATAGAGCCCAAATGCGGGCTGTTTTAAACCCTGTTGCTGACTTTGCCAGTTCGGTACAGTTTTGGCGATATTGTGTTACAATTAGAAAGCAGTAACAGACAAGATTATCGGGAACATTATGTTGCAGGAAATAGAAAGAGGTCCTGTTGCCCTTTTTGGCAGGCGAAAAGCGGTGACGCTGGTCGAGATTATGATGGCCATCGTTATCATTGCCATTGCGGTTTTACCGGCAATCGGTACCTTTTCCCGCTATTATGGCCTGGCTTCGCGCCAGTTCGACCAGGAGCTTGCCCTGAAAATCAGCGAAGCAGCGATGAATCAGTTGCTGGCCTACAAATATTCTGCATTCAGTAATAACGAAACCTTTGTCGTGCCCCTCAATTTCCAGACTCCTGAAGGTAGTGTGACCGGAAACCTTAATTTTACCGGTGGGGCGGGTACTTCGGGGCCGATAAAGATTGGTAACGTCACTTACCAGTTGAATGCCGCAGTCGAGAAGGTTTTTATTGCACAAAACATTCAAACTCCGCATAACAACGCTCTGGAATTCAAATACCCGGTCGACCCGGCCCATTGCCCTTTTCCTTTGCCTCCTCCGCCACCCCCTCCGGCTCCACCACCGGTAGCCGCCGTGGCAAGCTATTCCTGTTTTGACGATCTGGTAATGATCAAGCTTACCGTTGATTTTGGCGGACCCAAAGACCATTTCGAACTGATTTCCTTTCGGGCGGACATGAACGAATGATTAATTCAGGTAAAAACAGACGCAAAGGTATCGCCATCGTAGTGGTGCTGGTTTTCTGCGTCGGAATTCTTGGCCTGGTTACCGTTCTGGTAATGAATACCAGATTTCATAAAGGCAGCCACCAGGTTCAATTCGAGCAGACCCGAGCCTTGATGGCCGCGAAAGCAGCCATGCAACTGGCAATCTATAAATTCCGGGTTCTGCCATCGGAGTTTTATAAAATTCATGAGATTGAAAAAGCTTTGGCGATGAACCCTCTTGATCCGGTATTGCAGGCTAAAAAGCAGGCTTTTAACGAAATATGGAACCGGGATTTTGATTCTGAAGTTGCAGATTCTCCTGCCGCAAAGATTAAACAGCGAATGAATTCTGTCGATATGGTCAGTGCAGATGTTCGGCATGCCTTTCGTGTCGAAGAATTCAAGCTTGTTTCACGTAAGAATCATGGATATATCAAAGATTACGTTAAAATAAGAGCGGTTGGGTCATACGGAAATGCCAGAAAAGTTCTGGAGGAATTGATTGAAGTTAAGGTTGTACACTAGGGGCGGGCGAAATGGCTTTACAATAGTCGAACTGATTATTGCTATTCTGGTTTTTTCGTCCTTCATCGGCATTCTCATGTATCTCTACAGCCGCAGCAACGACTCTTTCAAAATTACCTTCTGGAAGCAACAGCGCACTGCCCAGTCAGAAATTTTCTGGACACATATGCGAAAGCATCTTGAAGAAGCCACCAATCAGCTGGTTCCCGAACAGTTTGTCGCTAATCCTGAGGTAACAATCAATATCAAACCCCTAAAATTTCACAGCGACCCGACTTCGGTTAACGACGGTAATATCATGGCCTGGAATTGTTCCAGGGTTAACTTCAATTTTTCGCCATCGCCAAATCATACGGTAGCGCACGGCATTTACCTGCTTGAAAAAAAGGGGCGAACGATCCGGCTAAAGAGTGGCGGCAAAGAAGTCAGCAAGATTGAAGATGTAGAAAGTATTAAAATAAAAGTAATCTCGATTAAAAAGGATTCGACGAATTTCGAAGAAGTTTTTTCTGGAGGGCCTGATCCTGATGCGGTTGCTTCGGTTGTTGAAATGTCGATGACCTTGTCGCCGCCAAAGGGATATCTGGCTGAAGACCTGAAAATAGTACAGAATCATAAGTTCCGGGCCAATGTTGGGGCAACGGTCGATTCTGCGCCAAGTTACTGATGATGAAGTTTAAACAGAATTTTGTTTTAGCCCTGGTCGGCGGCAATATATTTTTTCTTGCCGCCCGGGTTCAGGCACAGGAAGACAAGATAAACATCATCGTTCCTGAATCACCCCTGCCCTGGATAATCGTGGTGATTCTCGCGATTGCAGTCGCGATATTGCTTGGGATCATCTTTGTCATGACCCGTAAAGCTATTGGCGAAGAAATAAGAATTGATCAGACCAAGCGTAAAAAGGTCGAAGATTCCTATGCCAGTAAGATTCGCGGCGAATATATGGCCAAGCAGGCGCTACTCGACCAGAAGATCGAACAGGTGCGTCAGCGCTTTGCCATGGTCATCATGAAAGTCAAGCATTTGCTCGACACTCTCAATCCGGATGAACTTTTCAAAGCGATAGTTGAAATGATCGAAGTCGATATCGGCGCTAACCGCTATATTCTTTTCCTTTTCGACCCACACAAAAATGAATTGTATCCGTTTCGCTGGTCCGGTTACTCCGATGAAATAGAAAAAATCCTGTTCATACCGATGGGTCACGCCCACATCCTCACTCAGGCGATCAAACGCCAGCAAACACTTTACCGGGCCATGGCAACCAGCGATATCGAGGTTCGCCAGCTGCTCGACCGCAAGCCGGTTTCCAATACCCAGGTCGCGATTCCGATCTGTTCGCAAAGTAAAGCTTTTGGCGTCATTCACATCGAAACTTTTTCCGATGGTCATACCGAGTTGGATGGCAATGAGATCAAGTTTTTATCGGCGCTGCCAACCTTTATGGGCGGTGCTTTAAGCAATGCCGACATTTTTGTTCAGACCAGAGAAGAGCTGACATCGGTACAGAAGATATCTGAACAGGAAATCGCCGAGAAAAAACGTCTGAAAGATATTTTTTCCCGGTACAGTTCGGCCGAGCTGGTCGAATCTCTATTGAAAAACCCCGACAGCATCGATTTAGGCGGCGTTAACAAACAGGCCGCGATCATGTTTTCCGATATTGCCGGCTTCACCAATTTCAGCGCAAAAATGCCCCCAAAAGAAGTTGTTTCATTGATGAACGAATATCTTTCGCGGATGACTGAAGTAATTCTCGATTATCACGGAGAAATCGATAAATTTATCGGTGATGCAATTATGGCCCGTTTTGGCGTTATGAGTGAACTGCCTTATCCTGGCAGAAACGCGGTTGAGGCCGCAAATGCCATGCTTCAGGAGTTGCATGCCTTACAGAATGATTGGGCCGGGCGCGGTCTGCAGACCTTTCAGATTCGTATCGGTATCGCTACCGGCACCGTTCTTGCCGGAAACATCGGTTCGAATCGCCGTCAGGAATTCACTGTCATGGGCAGTACAGTCAACCTGGCATCGCGACTTGAAGCCTTGAATAAGCAGTATTCGAGTAAAATTCTCGTTGATGAGCCGACTTTCAATCAGCTGCCCAAGGGTGTGAAATCGTTGAAACGGGAAAATGTTCAGGTTCGCGGGCTCGATAACCTGATTAATGTTTATGAAATTCAGGAATACACAAGCGGTGCCAAGGTAATTTCACTGCAGCAGCGCTTCGATCAGCAGAATCAGGCAAGTCGCTCCGATGTTAGCGAAGATTCAGGTAAGCTCTCTTTGCCGGATCAATCAGAATTGAAGCCCTGAAAAAGACCGCTCGTTGCCAAAAGTATGATTTAGGGCTTACGAAGAACAGGCCGCAGGCATAACGCTAGCAGGAATCCAGTTCTGATGCTGGTCAGGTTTTTGCAGGTTTGCCTGGCTTGGTGGCTTTTTGGCGCTGATTTCAGAATTGGTTGCGGGCCAGAAATACCAGCAGGTCGTTACTGCGGTTGGCTTTTAGCATCGCCATCGATGAAATCTCAACCGGCTCTTTTTCGCCGATAATACTTGTTAATAATGGATGCGCCAGAATTTTCGGATCAACTTTGTGAAAGAATCCGGCGTTTTTCATCAGTTTTGGGGCGGCAGCTGCCCAGAAGTTTGAATTGTCACCTTCAGCGAAGTTGCCGGCATCGGCGACAAAATAATCATTGGCGGCGAGCTGGTCGAGAAAGGGATCGAGGGCTCTGACCGTTGCCGGGTAAATATCGTGTAAAAGCACTGCACCACCGCGCAAATTCCCATTCATGCCAAGTTGCTTGATGAGGTTGCGCAGGATGATGGTTTCATTTTTGTGTTGCCAATCTTTGGGATCGATAGTCCAGAGCATAATATCCATGTTTTTTTCCATGCAGATGCGCAAAACCTGTTTGTTCAGAGCACCGTAGGGCGGGCGAAGAAAGCGCGGTTTTTGCCCGGTGATTTTTTGAATCAGATCGTTGGTAACGTCTATTTGCTGATGAACCTGTGCCTCGCTGAGTTGAGCAAGATTCTTGTGGTTGTAAGAGTGATTGGCGATTTCATGGCCTTCCTGGGCGATTTGCCTGATCAGCTCCGGGTATTTTTCTACCTGTAGTCCAAGCACGAAAAAAATGGCTTTCAGGTTTCTTTTTTTCAGTATTTCGAGAATTTTGGGCGTGGTTTTCGGGTGCGGCCCATCATCGAAGGTCAAAATGACTTTTCTGGTTTGGGAAAAAAGCTTTACCAGGCGTGGTCGGCTAAAGTATTCAGCGACTTCGGCGAGGTTTTCTTCGATTATCTCTGCGTCGATTTCCCGGTTGTATTCAACGGCAGCCATGCCCGCTTCAGGCTCGATAGCAGGACTGTCCATACTTATTGCGGCTGCTTGAACGGTAAAAGTACAGTTCAAAAGTAACAAAGAAAGAATTCCGACGAATATTCTCTTAAAATTTCTGTACATGTTGATTGTATCGGCATCTGTTTTGAAAAAAATAATCATTAGGATCATTGCACTGAAAATTGCGGCGGAAAATGTTGTATAATGCCGACACAGACTATGATAAACCAGGGAAAAAACAGTTATCTTGCCCGACTGCTATTTTTGACATTGCTGTTTTTCATTGATTTTGGCGCTATTGCCCAGGTTTCACCCGAAGCAAGAACGACGCTGATCGCCGAGATTGATTTTGTTCCCGAAATTCTCGAAATGATCAGAAAAAGCCTGAGTCGACGAATTGCCCGACCCGTTTCCCTGGCATTCCAACCCGATGGCCGATCAGAATACAGTTCTCGGCGGCCAGACTTTTTGCTGATCGAGGATGGGGTCGCGACCGCATCTTTGCCTCTGGAGTTTTCACCAACTCCATGGCATATCGATCTGGTCTGGGTGCTGGTTTATCGTAACGGGAACGGAAATTTTTCGACAGTTCCACCGACTCTTGAAGAATTTGGCAAATTTCTTCTGCAGTTGAAGGCTGAGAATCCGAATGTTTATCCATGGTTTGAGTCTCTATACTCTAAAGAGACCTTGCTGAACTTCAATAAGCTTTTTGCTGAGCCGAGGGCACGCAGTGAGTATGAAAAATTACCTTTCTGGCAGCAGCCAGGTATGGTCAAAATGCTTTATCGGGCGATGGAACAGGGTTTGCTCAATCCTTTGTCGGTAGAAGCTGATCAGGCGCTGGCTACCAAGGTTTTTCTTGCCGGCGATACTCAATGTTTCACTCTTTGGGTGCCCCTGGAATTTCTCGACAATGCCTGGCTGGTTGAGGAAGCTTTTGGCCGTGCGAAAATCACTGCTTTTCCGGGGGACGGCGAAAAGCGTTTTCCCCGTAAAATTTTGCGGCTTTGGAAGCATGATGAGATCATGGTAAATTGGAATTCCGCCACTTTGGTTTCTTCTTCGCCCGTGTTGATCGATGCTGACTATGTCGTCGACCGGAAATGGGTGAAGTTTGAAGCCGAAAAAGCCTATGATCGCCTGATAATGGGAGATTTCTGAATATGAACGTTTCGTTGCGTTTCAAGGTCATTTCGCTGTTGTTCATTCTGATCAGCAGTCTGGCTTTGGTTATGAACGAAAAGTCAACGGCGCTGATTTATGAAAAAACCCAGGAAACCTTTCAGCAACGCCTCGAACAGTTGAGCGAATCGGTAAAGTCATATTGGGAATCAGAGAAGAACACTTTGCTGAGCAATGCGATGCTTTACGCCGAATCGGAAAAAATAATCAACTATTCGACCTACAGCCTGTTCAACCTGCTGCAACAAGAGCTTGAACGCCTGATTTCGAAAACCGGTTTCCATGATATGCAGCTGGTTTTGAAAAATGGCCGCCTGATTTCCAGCGATGCCGGCCAAAGCCGTGAAGTTTCACCGCTTGACCTCAAGGATACGCGGCTGCACCTGGCTCAGGTGGAGCTTCAATACACCAGCGACGGTCTGTATCTTTGTGCTGAAGTTCCGGTGCAGAAAATGGGTGAATTCATCGGTCGGCTGTCCTTGCGGCGAAAACTCGATGATACCCGGCTAAAAAAAATGGCCCGTAACCTGCAGGCCGATGTTTCACTGGGAATTCGCGAACAGATAGTCGCATCTTCTTTGCAGGACAGAGCTCGTAAAGACATGATCCGTGAGCATTTTCGTAAAAGCGAGAGCAATGAGGCGGTAATGAGGCTGGTACTGAATTCCGAAGTTTTCTCGGTCGGTCGATTGTCTTTTGAAAAGACGGTCAATGGCGATCCAATGGCCGTTTATGTGGCAGTTTCCCAGAAAAAGATGCTGTCATTGGTCGAGCAGGCGCGCAGCCAAAATCTGGCGGTAACAGGCTGGGCATTGCTGATAACGCTTTTGTTTACCGTTGTTTTTTCCGAGCGGGTTCTGATTACCCGAATAAGGGCCATAAGAGATGGTGCCAACCTGATTGCCGAAGGTGATCTCGACCAGCGCTTCAATATCGTTTCAGGCGATGAGCTGGGCGATCTGGCCCGTTCTTTCAACCGTATGGCGACGAACCTGAAATCGAACCGCGATCGCTTGCAGCATTATATCGAGCGCATCGAAAAGTTGGCCAATTATATTCAGAATATTCTCGGCAGTCTCAAGACCTGTGTCATCACCTGGAACATGGAAGGCTACATCGATACGGTCAATGCCGCGGCGGTAATGGAACTTGGCGAGTATTACGGCGATCTTGAAGGCCTGTCGCTGCGGCGCTTTCTCAAGAAGCTCAAGCCAGATTCGCGCCAGGAGATGACCCGGGCTTTGCGCGAAATTACCTATTCAGAATCCGATCGCCAGTTCGACATTGAAATCGACCTGGGCGAGCATGCCGGTATCAAGGTTTTGCAGGGCGGTTTTTCGGTTCTTCGTGATCAGAACGGCAAACCCTATGGTTTTGTTCTTACTCTGAGCAATATTACCCAAAGAAAGATCATCGAGCAGCAGCTTTATCATGCAGATAAACTAAGTTCGATTGGCCAGCTTTCGGCGAGCGTGGCTCATGAGATCAAGAATCCGCTGGCTTCGATCAAGACTCTTGGCCAGCTGCTGCAGGAAGAAACCGAAGAAGACGATGATCGTCGCGAATATATAGATGTCATTGTCAGCGAAGTCAACCGTCTCAATGGTGTGGTTGAACAGTTGTTAAAGTATGCCAAACCAGAAGGCTCGACGTTCAAGGAGCAGGATTTCGCCGACGTGATCAAACCAGTGTTGGCCCTGGTCAACCACGAAGCTGAGCGCAACCGGGTCAAACTTGAAGCCGAGTTCGATCCCGAATTGAAGGTTTACGTTGACGCCGAAAAGATCAAACAGGTATTCTTGAATCTGATTTTCAATGGTATGCAGGCCATTAACCATGGTGGAGTAATTACCATCAGGGCAATCAAGGAACCGGAAAGCCCATGGACTGCCTTCGAGGTAAAAGATAGCGGCCAGGGCATGCCGGAAGAGGTTTGTAAAAAAGTTTTCGAACCGTTTTTTACGACCAAGCAACGTGGAACAGGACTTGGATTGGCCATAGTTAAAAAGATTATCGATCTGCACGGAGGGAAAATAGAAGTGAAAAGCGAAGCCGGTAAGGGCACGGTATTTTCATTCTATTTGCCCAGTAAACAGAAAGGTTAACCGATATGTTGTTCAAAACTCACAATATTCTCATCGTCGATGACGAAAAGTCGATTCTGTTCAGTCTTAAAGCTGCCTTGAAAAAGGAAGGCTATCAGGTCAAGTCTGCGGAAAACCCCGATGAGGCTCTGAAATTGATGGAACCCGGTGCTTTTCAGGTAATCATTTCCGATTACAATATGCCCGGAATGAACGGCATGGAGTTTTTGCAGCAGGTCAAACAGATAGATCCTGAGGTGGTATTCATTCTAATGACCGCTTACGGCTCGGAAAAGCTGGCGATCGAGGCGATGAAGCAGGGCGCTTACGATTACTTTTCCAAACCTTTCGATATTGAAGAAATGCGCGTTATCGTCGCCAAGGCCTGTGAAAGATTCAGCCTGGCCTTTGAAAAGAAAAGCCTGGAAGAACGCTTTCTGGTTGAACCTGAACAGGATCGGATCATCGGCGATTCTGCGCCAACCCGGCTGGTAAAAGAAAAGATCGAGCAGGTTGCGAAAAGCGATATTACCGTGCTGATTCAGGGCGAATCAGGAACCGGTAAGGAACTGGTTGCCGAAGCTATTCAGCGCAAAAGCAATCGGGCCAGCGGTCCCTTCGTTACTCTCAATTGTGCGGCTTTGCCGGAAAACCTCATTGAAAGTGAACTTTTTGGCTATGAGAAGGGCGCATTCACTGGTGCGGTAGCCCGTAAACGCGGTAAATTCGAGATCGCCAGCGGCGGCACCATATTTCTCGATGAAATCGGCGATATGGCACCCAATACTCAGGCCAAGGTGTTAAGGGTACTTCAGGAACGTGAAGTGGAGAGGCTTGGTGGTTCGAAGCCGCTTAAAGTCGACGTGCGCATCATCGCCGCTACCCACAAAGATTTGAAAGAGCTCATCGAGCAAAAGCAATTCAGAGAAGACCTTTATTACCGCATCAATGTCGTCAATATTCAACTTGCGCCCTTGCGTGAGCGGCCTGAGGACATTTCACTGCTGGTCGAGCATTTTGTCAAGATCGCTTCAGAGAAAGCCGGGCGTGAAATCAAGGGACTGACGCCCAAGGCAATGACGGCGATGAAAAACTTCAAATGGCCGGGCAATGTGCGCCAGTTGCAGAATATAATCGAGGGCGCTTCAGTTTTTGCCCGCGGTAATCAGATCGATATCGACAATCTGCCCGAAGAAATCAGGCTTGGATTCGCCCCGGAAGCTACTACCGGCATTTTTGACTGGGTCGAAGAGCAGGTCAACGAAGGGCATACGCTAGATGAGGTGGTTGCCCAGATTGAAAAGGAAATAATCATGCGCCTGCTCAAGGTTGCCGAAGGTAATCAGTCAAAAGCGGCTCAGATGCTGGGCATCAAACGTGGCACGCTGCAATACAAAATGAAAACCTACAACATCGGTTAGGCAAAACTGCCTGACCGATCATTCGGTTGAAAAGTAAATGACCCAGGTGCGAAAGTCACCTTCGGCCGGCGTGGAATCTATGGTGACTTCGACATCACCCCAGTTGCCCCGGGGGTATTCGACCATGCTGCAACCATAACCCTTGATACTCATGGTATTGCTGTGAACCGGATTTTCGTCGAGAGATCGGCCGCGCAAACCATCGACGCCCGAGAATTTCCCACGCAGTTGAATGCTCTTGAACTGGTGCCTATCTACATTGTAACCCGGAAAGGTATCGGAAAGCCCCAGATCGTCGCAAAAAAGTGCCAGGCAGAAGTCGTGAAACAGCTCGCGCAAGCTCCATGAACCCGGGTTGGCCAGGGGAACGATGTCGTTGTTGATTTCTTCGACTCCGGTGAAATTGCCGTTGGTTTCCATGATCTGGATAGCGTTGTAACCGCTGCAGCGGTCGAAAAGATACTGGGTGAACAGGTAGGCCATGCCGTAGTCATAATACTGCGGGGTAGCCGGCCAATGGTTAAGGGAAACCTGCTCAGGATATTGCAGGTATTGGGAAACCCAGTTTATTGCGCGGGTGTAGCCCTGAATGAAGCCATAACCTGCGACCTGGCGGGCGAAAGTCGAAAGACCGTGGCTTTGCCACTCGGTGCCCTTTGCGCCTTTCTGGTTGTGATAAATCATGAAAGACAGGGTTTGTGCAAGTCCGCCATAAAAATCATCGAGATTTTCTTTGAAGATTTCACTGTTTAAATACAAAATTTCAGTGCCGGCCGAGTTGGTCTGGGCC
>CAZTHA010000010.1:26312-32863 GCA_964613435.1 uncultured bacterium | reverse complement strand
CCGCGAACAGTTCTGTTATCGTATAGTAGGGTCTTACCATCTTCGGCAAAAAACTCGCGGCCAACAACAGATGTGGTAAAAGAAAAGCCAAGGGCCTGCCATTCTTCGGCGAGCAATTTTGCATCTTCGTCTTCGCCGAGGAAGGCTGAATAAACCATGACATGGTAACGTTTTTTCGCCTTGGCGGTCATAACCCCGGAAATTCTGCAGTTGTCGCCGGAATTTATTCGACCGGGCTGGCCGCCGAGTTCATAGTTTGCGCCCCGAGAGCATGAAAAATCAATGCTGTCGGCATATTGAGCAATTTTTATCTTGACGTTTTTCTCAGCTGAGAAAACCGGAATAGCTGCCAAAAAAAGAAAAACACCCATTAACAGGACACTTATGTGCCAACAATACAGGGTCTTATA
This sequence comes from uncultured bacterium, assembly GCA_964613435.1. Classification (GTDB taxonomy): domain Bacteria; phylum Muiribacteriota; class Ozemobacteria; order Ozemobacterales; family Ozemobacteraceae; genus DYKG01. The sequence continues at coordinate 32,453 of CAZTHA010000010.1, read as the reverse complement.
CTTCATACTCATTAACCTCGCCTATAGTTGGTGGTTTTTAATTCTAACACAGAAAACGAATTATAAATAACCCCCTGGCGCAAAAAATTGTACACTATTAGTTGATGAATCAGCTTATTTTGATCAATTCTCTGCAAGAAACAATAAATGAAACACTGCATTTTTTATAAAATCAGCTTCAAAACGCCACATCGAGAGTAGATAGCAAGTCTGATTAAGCGATGCCCATTAAGAAGTTGGACTTGACTAGTTGCAGCAGGTAGAATCCAAATTGTTTTCCGAAAAGCAGGATTGACATTTTTTTTATTTGTGGCATTTTAAGCCCAAGCAATCAAAGCACCTTAAGGAATTGTCACCATGGAAGTAATTATTAAAGACAGCAAAAAATCTGCCGGAATTCTCGGCGCAAAAATAATCGCCGACGTCATAAAAAAGAAACCGGGCGCAGTTATTGGTCTGGCAACCGGATCAACTCCTTTAGGCCTATATGATGAGCTGGTGCGTCTGCACCGCGAAGAAGGCCTGTCATTCAAAGAAGTTACCAGCTTCAATCTCGACGAATATGTTGGTCTTGGTATAGAGCATAAATGCTCTTTTATAAGTGAAATGCACCAGAATCTGTTCAGCAAAATCGACATTAACAATGAGTCGATAAACATACCTGATGGGCATGCAAAAAACATTCCCGCCATGTGCAGTGCTTACGAAGAAAAAATACAGAATATCGGCGGCATCGACATTCAATTGCTTGGAATAGGCAACGATGGCCATCTTGGCTTCAATGAACCCGGCTCATCGCTTAGTTCGCGAACTCGACTGAAAACCCTTTCTCACGAAACGCTTCAGGCCAATGCCAGACATTTTGGCAGTATCGAGCAGGTTCCACGCCATGTTGTCACCATGGGCCTAGGAACGATAATGGCCGCAAAAACATGTTTACTGCTCGCCTTTGGCGAAGACAAAGCCGAAGCGGTCTATCAGATGGTAGAGGGGGCAGTATCTGCAACCTGGCCAGGCACGATTCTTCAGCATCACCAGAGAGCCGTGGTCATTCTCGATGAAGCCGCTGCCACCAAATTAAAGAGACGGCAGTATTACAACGAAGTTTACGCTGGCAAGCCAGACTGGCAAAGGTGGGAATAAGCTTTTTCAAAGACTATTTGATAACAGCGGCCTGAATCTCTATGCCGTCAGCGGCGATTTTTGCGGTAATGAGCTGGATTCCAGAACGGTTTACCAAAAGACGATAGGGACTTTGTAAAGATAGTCTGAAGTCAAGATTAGGTCGAAATTTAAAAGTCTCGACAGCAGAGTCCTTGATCATAAGTAGCTTTGCATAGTCGGAGTGATCTTCGTCGCCGCGACCTTCATAAACGACCACAGCGATTTTGCCGGCAAAAGTTCCGGCAACCCAGGCATCGAGAATGATATTGCCTGGTTGACAATTATAGGTGGCAAAAGTTAGCGGATCGCGGGTAATCTCACTTAAACGCTGAAGTTTGATACTCGTCTCGTCTTTGCTGATTTTAACCAGGCTGTTGCCATAAAAACATGGCTCGGTACGCCCCGGCGTTTCCCATTTCAAGTTGCCATCGCGATCGAAAACGTAACTACAATCGCGGCCAGAATCGTAAACGAGCAGATTCAACCCAAGTCGGTCTGCTTCGACGAAATCGATGTGACGAAAAAGAATGCGCTCACCATCAAACCCGACGTTTCGCAAAAATTGATTTGCCGAAAAGAAAAGCAGCGCAGTTCGGCTGTTATCGGCAATAGCGATCCGATTATCCCGCAATTGACAAAAGTCGGCGAACTGAATGTTTTTTTGGGGAAAGTCGCTGGCCAGAAGAGTCTGTTTATTATTTTGAGGGTCTGCCGAAAAAATGGAACGGCCTTCTTTGTCGAGAAAAAGAACGAGATTATTATCGCTTTTAAGCGAATACCCTTTGAACGCCTCCTGAAACTGGGCACCGGAGTTGCTTATACCATCCGGCCAATTTCCGAAACGAAATTTGCAAATGGCCTTGAAAGAAAGAAGATCGGGCGTTTGCGGCAACATTTTTTCGATCATCAGTTGAATTTCTTCGAATTCCAGGTCGTCGGTTGGTGGTGCGCCTGGATCTAACTGTGCTAAAGAATTCGTTAGCGGACAAAACACAGAAAAAATGGCGAGCATCAATATCAATCGTTTCATTTAAACACCTATTTTAAAATGGCAATATCCGGAAGATATTCTTTGGGGTCGAGCGTTTTACCGCTATAAGAGCCTTCACGAACCTCAAAGTGAAGATGCGAGCCGGTAGAAACCCCTGAATTATTACAGTAACCAACAACATCTTTGGCTTTAACCAGAGTTCCGGTTTTCAAACGATCTTTTTTGAGGAGGTGGGCATAACGGGAAAAGTATTGCCGGCCATCGATATCGTGGGAAACAATGACAACATAGCCATACCCTGTTTCCCAGCCACTTTTAACCACGCGACCGGGACCGATCGAGTGGACTTTCCAGCCCTTGCATTTCCAGCCGGCCAGGTCTACTCCAGAATGAAAGCGCCGGCTTTTCTTTACCGGATGAATGCGCACACCATAATCAGAGGTAATGAACACTTTTCCAGCACCTTTTTTCGGGGCGATTGGAACGATTTCTCCGAATGGTTCCTGCAGTGTGACCACCCGTTCACTGGCGTCGGCGACTTTCTCCTGACTGCCCTTATCGGTGGCTTGAGCAAGGCTTTTAATTGTTTCGTTATAATTATTCAGGGCATTGAAGCGCAAGTTCTGTTTCTCGATGGGAGATTGGGCGACATTCGCCAACTGGTCTCTGGTAAGCCCGGCAAAAAATGAGAGATCCCCGTATTCTTTCGGCGACCCCTTGAACTGCTGCAATGATTTGTCGAGATTAGCGAGCACTCCTTTGATTTCGTCGATACGCGACAAATCAAACTTTTTGATTCGCAAAGATTTGAGATTATGATAAAGGTTCACCAGTCCGGCAATGTTAATCTGTCCAAGCTTTTTATCGATTTTTTGCAAATCGATGATCTTTCTTTCTTCACCGATCGCCAATAGTTGATTGATTATTTTCTGCTCTTTGCGGCCTGCCTTTTCAATAAGCTTGCGCAGAATATCTCCAGCCACCGGTTGTTCACCAGTCGGCGCCGCAGATAAAGACCTGGGGCCAGCAACCACGACTTTGTCGAGATCACCGGGGTTATATTTTAACAATGCCGAATCGATTTTCTGCCCCGGAAGAATGGACGGCATAAGTAGCAAGAACAAGAGCAGTTTCACGAACCTGACCATAACTCACCTATTCATTACAGATGTCTTTTCTCGAATGATATCACAAAAATGAACAGGCAAAGAATCAAATGAAGGCGTAAAATTCGCGGGGCTGCAGCTCATGCGTATCCATACCCTTTTCCCGAAGCAGAAATTTTCTGATGTCCTGGCAAAGATGGCATTTGTTAAGGTATTCATGGGCGATTTTGTAGCCGAATTTTGAGGCATAATCAACAAGCCCACCGGGTCCGCTTTCAGCAAGAATGTTAAGAATTGGGTATTCACTTGCCGGCAAAACTCTTCCCAGGTCTGAATGCCTTATCGACAGGCCCGTACACAAACCCGGAATGTAATTTCCATAAAGATCGATGTGAAAATGGTTCGCTTGCCAGAGTTCAACACAGCCATGTCGATCAGAGGCCAGATCAACCGCGGACTTCATCTGGTAAACTTTCTGTAAAAAATTCACCGCACGACCACCAGGTTGAATCCAGTAACGCTGAGTCACGCTCTGCAGATAATTTTCGCCGAAAGTCTCGATCAATTTTTCCAGTTGCACGGTTGAGTCAGGGTCGAAACGGCTCAACTCAGGATAAAAATCGCGAACCCATGGAAAAACATTTATACCAACCCGGCTACAGGCCTGCATTACCCCGTTCACCCTGGCCAGAGGAACAAATTCGGCATGAAATGGACTGATAGAAATGAGCAAAGTGCGAACTCCGGCATTTCGAAGACTGGTTAACAATTCGTCGGCCTGGGCGGGGTCGATGAACCAGGAAGAATTAGTTTCGATGTATTCTATTTTAACTCCGGCCTGACCTGCCATTTTTACAACATTAAGAAGTTTTTCCGGCTGCAAAAAAGGTTCGCCGCCGCCGACATGAATCGAGTTACAGCCCATTTTTCTTATCAGGCTGAGGTAGTTCAGGGCATCATTTTCACTGATATAATCCTTTTTTCGATGCGGCGAAGAGGCATAAAGGCAATGGCGGCACTCGGAGGAGCATGAATAATTGGTTATCAGCCCACCCGAAAGCAATCGTTTTATGGCAAATTCTGTCATTGCAAATTATTAAAGTTCTGATAGTTTAGTCAGTGAATTCTAACAAATTACAATCAGGCAGGTAAACATAAATGAGCTTATCATCAACGGAAATAAAAAATCTGCTGAAGCGTCACAACGTTGCCGGGGTCAGTTTTGCGGTTTTGCGCGATTTCGGCCTGGTGTATAGCCAGTGCGAAGGCGTTATTTGCAACGGAAACCACAAACCAATCTGGCCAGACAGCATGTTTCAGGGGGCATCTATAAGCAAAATACTTTCAGCGGTTCTGGTGATGATTCTTGTCGAGAGAGGCAAACTCGACCTCGACCGGCCGGTGAATCAATATCTCAAATCCTGGAAATTGCCTGAAAATGAATGGACCCGTGAAAAATCGGTGACGATAAGGCATATTCTCAGCCATTTTTCCGGCATGAATGTTCCCACCTATGCCGGCTACTTCCGCGAAGATCCGATTCCTTCATTCAAAGATATTCTTGAAGGCAATGAACCAAGCCTCGAACCGGCAATTGACGTTGAAGAACCCGTAGATGAGCAATTCATATATTCGACAGGAGCTTTCGCCGTTTTACAAATGGCCATCGAGGACGTATGCAACGAAGGCTTTGCCACGATCATACAACGAGAGCTTCTTCAACCGTTGAATATGCACCGCACCTGCTTTTGTCAGCCTCTTCCCGAAGATCTTCAGGCCAACGCTGCCTGCGGCCACCGGCATGACGGCGACACAGTTGCCGGAAACTGGTTCGTTTACCCGACTCTTGCCGGAAGCGCAGTTTGGACGACGCCTACCGACCTGGCAAAGTTCGCCTATCATCTTCAGCGCATTCTGGCCGGCGATGAAAACGGAATCATCCAGATGCAATCGATGCAGGAGCTCATTTCACCATATCGCGAGCCTTTTTTTGGCCTTGGTTTTGCGTTATACCCCAACAAAGGCCCTGGTTTGTATTTTGGCCACACCGGCAACACAGAAGGATTTCGCTCGATGTTCATCGCCCATGAAACCAATGGTAGTGGCGCGTTCATTCTTGCAAACAGCGACAATGCCGACCCAGTCATCAAAGAAATCATCAATCGCATAGCTGAAAAAGAGCTCTGGGAAGGATTCTACTGGTGACGCGCAAAAAACCCGAGTTAATGGCGCCGGCCGGCGATCTGACAAGCTTAAAGGCCGCACTTGATGCCGGCGCTGATGCTGTTTATTTTGGCATTACTTCAATGAACATGCGAGCCAGCGCCAAAAATTTTACCGCCGCGCAAATGCCGGAAATCGCGCAGATTTGTCACGAAAGAAAGGCAAAAGCCTACCTGGCTCTCAACACAATTGTTTTCGACAATGAATGTGAACAGGGTCGCGAACTGGTCAAACAGGCAGCGCAGGCAGGCATCGATGCGGTAATCTGCTGGGATTTCGCAATTCTGCAAGCAGCACTGGAATTCAATATCGAGCCTTTCATTTCAACCCAGATGTCCGTAGCGAATTCCACCTCAATCGCTTTTCTCTACAGGAATTTTGGCATAAAAAGATTCGTACTTGCCCGCGAGTGCACTCTTGAGGAACTTCACAACATCAGGACCAATCTAATTAAAGAGTTTGGCGAAAAGGCAAAGCAGATAGAAATTGAAATATTCGCCCATGGCGCAATGTGCGTTTCGGTCAGCGGTCGCTGTTTCATGTCGCAATTCCATTTCGAAAATTCCGCCAATCGCGGCGAATGTCGTCAGCCATGCCGGCGAGAATACACAATCACCGATATTCGCGATGGCAAATCTTTCGTTCTGGGTCAGGACT
>CAZTHA010000010.1:0-26212 GCA_964613435.1 uncultured bacterium | reverse complement strand
GAATACACAATCACCGATATTCGCGATGGCAAATCTTTCGTTCTGGGTCAGGACTACGTTATGAGCCCCAAGGACCTTTGCACGCTTCCTTTTCTCGACCAATTACTTGAGGCGGGCATAGACAGCCTTAAAATTGAGGGGCGAGGACGCAGCCCCGAATATGTAAGCACGGTAACCAGGTGCTACCGGCGTTTTATCGACTTTTATTTCGAAAATTTTGCCGACCCGGATTTCAAAACGAACATGGCAAAATTGAAAGACGAACTGATGCATGAGTTGGGGCAGGTATTCAATCGGGGATTTTCCGATGGTTTCTTCTTTGGGCGCCAGATCGAGGACTGGACTGGTGGCAACGGCTCAAAAGCCACGCATCGCAAGGTTTATATCGGCATAGTGACCAATTTCTTCAGAAAACCGATGGTAGCTGAAATCAAAGTTGAAGCAAACGGCTTTAAAACGGGTGATGAATTGATGTTTCAAGGGCCGACCACCGGCGTCGTTTCTCTGGTGGCCGAATCGATAGAACATCAATTCAAACCAGTTTCAGAAGCACCGAAAAACAGCTTTGTCGGAGTGAAGCTTTCACAAAGAGTTCGTGAAAATGACCAGGTTTATCAAATGGTACCCGTAGAGGAACTGGAGAACGTTAAACAATGAATAACCAGGAAACGATCGTTATCCGAAGCCCTGAAACCCCAGATGAGTTCGCTCAATATTTTCATGTTCGCTGGAAAACACTGCGAGCCCCCTGGGGCCAGCCAGAGGGCAGTGAAAAAGACGAGCGCGAAGATGAAACCTTGCATCGCGCCGCTTTTGTCGGCAAAAAAATTGCCGGGGTGGCACGCATCCAGAAAAACACTTCCGAAGAGGCTCAAATTCGTTATATGGGTGTTCTTGAAGAGTTTCGCGGGCGCGGACTTGGTCGACTTTTAGTAGAGTCTCTTGAGCAGGCCGCACGTGAAAAGGATTTTCGCCACATCATTCTTGACGCCCGCGAGAACGCGGTCGGCTTCTATATTGTTCTCGGTTATGAGGTTGTGGGTGAAAGCTACCTGCTTTTCGACTCGATTCAGCATTATCAGATGAAAAAACTACTTTGAAGCTTTCCCCGTATCGTTAGTCTTTACTTCAAATCACCATTCTTCGATTGAAAGTTCCATTTTCTCAAGAGAATCTGGACAAAAAGTTCTGCTTAAATTAAGCTGAAAAAGAGTTGTGAGGAGAAGTGGAGTGAATTACAGGTTTTCTTTTTTCAGAAAACTTCTGGTGTTGGTATTATTTGGGCTTGTGCCTCTGTTGGCCATGCACTTTACCTTGTCGAAAATCATCGATTTTCATTATGAAAAAAAGAGTCACGCATTTATCGATGGTTTCAAGGCTGAAGTTCTCAGCCTGGCGAGGCAAACAAGCGCGGATTTTTTCTATTTTAAACTCGTCGACCGCCTTTTTGCAAAAATAAGGAACAACTCCTCTGAAGCCGCCGGAATCATCGAAAAGTTTCAAAAAGATTTTAAATCACGGCTTATTAACCACTCCAATTTATATCTGTTCAATTCTTCCGGTCAACTCGACCAAAACACTGTCACAAGACAGCCAAATCGCCATATTATCGGAAAAGTTTGGCAACAGCTTATCAGTAACAAAAAACTCTCCGCCAGGGATGACAAATCTTTGCAGAAGAAGCTGCAATTGCTTTTTGGTGCAGAGTGCAGCATTGGCTATTTAAAGATTCGCGAAGGCCAGCTCATCGAACTTCGTAAAAAGGGGCGGCGCGGTTATCTTTTCTGGAAAAGATTTTCACCGGATGAGCCTTCAGGAATACTTGTTTACCACCTGCCTTCCGCTAAAACCCTGGAGATTCTAAGAGCTTACGGCAAAGAATTTCCGATTAGCTTCAGTTTCTGGCCAAAAAATGAATTACAACCTGCGTTTGAAAATAGCGACAATATTGCCGACGGCATCTTCATAAAGAAATTGCTCGAAAATCAAATGACTGATTTTTGCAGTTACCGTCAACGCTACTGGTTTATCACCAGAACTTCTGAAGGCTCATATCTGGCATCGATATCGATGCCAGACGCACGGTTAACTCAAAGCAAAAGAGGATTGGTAAACCTGGTGTTTTTACTGGCCGGCACCATTTTCTCATCGTTTCTTTTCATTCCCAGGTTCAATCTGCAAACCGTTTTTATCTCGATACGTACGAAGCTGATCGGCCTGGTATTGATTGCAATTGCCATTCCTTCGTTTGGATTCATCTATACCGGAATTTTATCGATCGCCGACCGCGAAGGAGTGCTTTTATCAGGCATTGAAAATCAGCAAAGGCAATTCCTTTCTGCAATAGAAGATGAATTTGCCCTGGAAGAAAAGAAATTTGAAAAAGACTGTGACTCGCTTTTCGAATTAATCGCCAATAACTACAACCCGGATTCTTTTGAAAAAATCAGCCGAAGCTTCATGAAAAGCGGCAAAGCAATACGCCTGGAAACAAGAAGAATTGACGGCGAAGTTCTCGACCTGCTTTCAAGAGAAGGATACTTCGACGGACTTGAAAAGACACACGATGCTTTTTCGCGCCACAGCATTAGAATTCATCTCGAAAAACGTCTGAAAAATGAAAATGTCGTGCTGCAAAAACTTCCCGATAGCGCAATGACCGGAATTTTTGAAAACAGCGACTCAGGCTTTTCACAAATCCTTGAAGCACCGGGAAGGGCTCATCGCATAAAGTTTGGCGATAACGAACTGCTTTGGTATTGTCGTTTCATTGAAACTTCCGCTCACCCAATCGCTCTTTTGACGGTATTTCAGGCCAGAGATCTCAGTCGCAAGAACTTTCTACTGGATTTTGTAAAAAAGCACCCGGAAAAAGCAATGAAACTCGGAGTGTTCAATTTCGCAAATCGTACCTGGCTCAAAGAGCCACCCACACAGGTTAAATCGGCAGAAAAGCTGATAGAACAGGCGATTCTGGAAGAGAAAACAGTTACGAAAATCATGAGTGACCTTTCAGGCAGATTCATTGCGGTTGCCATGCCCGGAATGCTTCTGGCACCGTTTCACGTAGTCTACCTTTCTCGGGACAATCTAATTCTCGACGAAACCAGAAAACTCGGCATTCTTCTTACTCTGGGCAATTGCCTAATTTTGCTGATAACGCTCGTGGTAGCTCAGCTGATCTCACAGACCTTTCTTATTCCAATAAAAGAAATAAATCGAGGTCTTGAAGCAATGCAAAAGCGCTTACCCGAAGCAAAAGTAGCTATTACCAACAAAGATGAGCTTGGTGAACTCGGAATCGCCTTCAACCAGATGATCGATGATTTGCAGGAAATGCAACTCGCAAAGATAGTCCAAGACTCACTTTTTCCAGCCAAAGACGTTCGAATACCCGGTTACGATCTCAGTATTTTCAATCACACCGCAACCGAACTCGGCGGTGATTATTGCGATGTTCTGCCCTTCTCTGCCGACCAGTGGTTGATTTTAATTGGCGATGTTTCAGGTCACGGTACGCCGGCAGCGATGGCAATGGCAATGGTAAAGGCGGCTATTTTCCAGGCCTGCCGCGATCATGTTCCATTTGAGCTTTTACCTGAAAAGATTTCCAACATGATGATGAAAAACCTGAAGAAAAAGAAAATGATGACCATGCTATTCATTTTGCTCAACAACAAAACTCATCAGGTCAACATTATCAATGCCGGTCACAATTGGCCAATTATTCTCGAAAAAGATAAAGGCTTCGAAGAAATCAAACTGATCGGCATGCCTCTGGGCATACGTCGCAACGCGGTATCACGCGGTTCAACAACTATGACAATTAAAGCTGGTGATAGTCTTTTTGCCTATACCGACGCCTTGATAGAGGGTACCAATGCATCCGAAGAACCATTTGGATTTGATCGACTTCATCAAAACATTCAAAAAAATTCATCTTTAGCTCCCGGAGCACTGATAAAAGCTCTTGAAAGTTCATGGAAGCAACATCTCGGCACCAATAAACAAGAAGATGACTTAACCATGTTGGCGCTCAAAAGAAGAACGGAACCAGAATGAAAAAAGCCATTTTACTTTTTTTGATTCTGCCACTGGCAATTTTCTGGATAACAGGAATTGCCGCACTTGATCACCGGCAAAAACTCTTATGGTCAGAGGCAAATTCAAAGCTTAATCGACAAGTCGAGAAAATCATCAACTTTCTTGAACCATCTTCTTTTATGCAAAACCTGTTTGACAGATACACCGACGAACTGTTCAGTCAGGAAATAACCCTGGATCGATTCAGAGATCTGACAACCAACTACAGCAACCCTGAACTAAGCTTTGAACCCTGCGTTTTCGAAGATGGCGAACTCATCGATGAAGGGCGATTAAATCTTGATGATTTACCGGTCGCCCGGTTATGGGAATACATGCACGACGATAAGTCTGAAGAAAAAAATCTTTTTTTTAAAATTAAAACCAAGGTTCGCAGCCGGCTGGGAGCCCTTTTTTCGATAGCAAGAATGAAAAATCAACCTCGCACGGCCATTGAGTTTTCGGGAAAATCGGGGAGTGGGCTGATTTACTATTTTCCAAAAGACAAAAAAAATGGAGCTCTGCTGATAGCCTGGAATCTACCCAATCCCAAAAATCTCGAAAAGTTTATTCCAGAATCGCTAAGGTCGAACCTGCAATTATCGATTCAGGCCAAAAGTAAGCTCACCCAACCCAACGGTTCAAGCAATGAAATTCAAACTCAACCGGTCCTGAGCAAAACTTTCAATGGCTACCAAATTCGAGTTCAAGGAGCTTATCCCGAGTTAAGTTTCGATACCGGAAAAGTTATCGTGCTGGCAATATTGCTATTGTTATCGGGACTTTTAATCGTCCTGTTCCGCTATGCCGCCCTGAACGAAAGTCTTTCCGGCTTACCAATAAAATGGAAACTTATCGGCCTGTCCTTATATACCATCATTTTTCCACTTATCGGATTCGTCTATTTTGGCTGGAAAATGACAACTGAACGCCGGGCCCTGCTGAAGCAAGAAGCTACCAATGCCTGCCTTGACAGCATAACCAGGATTGATTCTGGCTTTGAGCGGGAACTGCAAGATATCTTGCGTTTCTATCGAACTCTGATCAAACAATTCGATGAAAAGAAAAATACAGAAGAAATATACCAATATTTTAAAGATTTGAATGAGCTCGAAGAAGTTAACTGGATAGAATTTAGAGACCTTGCCGCCAATACGGTAGTAACGACGCAAAACCCCAAAACCGCAGAGAAAATAGGCATTGTTGGAAAAGTTTTTGCCAGACACGGCATAACCAATTATCTTGCGGATAAACTGCCCCCGAAACAGAAGCTTATTCCATCGGCATCAGAGATTTTGATTCAGGAATTTCTCGAAAGCCCATTTGGCGGTTGGGCAAGAATTTTTGAAAGTCCCGACGAATTGAGCCTTATCGCTTTTGGCGGACGCGACCTGCTCTGGTATTGGAATGTTTATCCAGATTATATCGACAGAGCTCCTTTCATGGTGTGCGACACGCATTTGCACTGGGCGATTCAAAGCTATCTCAAGCGCCTTCTGGTTCGAAGAATTGCCCATGAGCAAGCCGCTTTGAGGCTTCTTGCTTGGTCAAAACAAACCTCGAGCACCTTTCCCGGTAATGAAAAATTTACCGGTGATCTTGCCGGCTTCATCTTTCAGATTCGCCGCAACAGCCAGCCGCAAACAACTGAGCTTGAATGGAACCAGAAAAAATGGCTGGTTGCCGGTTCTCCGGGAAAAAGACTCAAAGAGCATATTCTTCTGGCTCTCTATCCGGTCAATGAAATCGACAGAAAACTTGAACATCTTGAGAAAGATATTGCCTGGGCCGCTGTTTTTGCAGTTTTTCTCGCAATCCTTACTGGAATACTCTTTTCTTACACTTTAATTGAACCGGTTTCACAATTGATGATCGGAGTGAATGCCATTCGCAACCGCGATGTATCTAAAAGGATAACCAGCAGGCAGAACGATGAACTGAGCAAGCTTTCGAACACTTTTAATCAAACGATTGAAACTCTTGCCGATATCATTGGCGCTCAAAAAATTCAAGAACTGATTATCTCCAGCAAAGTAATGGATATTCCGGGATGGCAAGCTGCGATAACATTTTTGCCGGCATCCGATCTGGTCGGAGACTACTGCGACATACAGGAAATAAATGATGAAACCTGGTTGCTGGCAATCGGAGATGTTACCGGGCATGGTGTCAGCTCCGCCCTGGTGGGTGCAATGACCAAATCGATAGTAAGCGAACAACTCAGCGGCGGTAAAATTGACCTGCGAGAATTGTTCACCTGTCTTAATGAACTTCTTTATCAGCAATTCAAAAAGCGCAAATGCCTGAGCATGTTGGTTCTGATCATTGATAAAAAAACCGGAAACTGTAAAGCAATCAATGCCGGGCATCCTTTTCCGATTAAAATTTCAAACGGCAAAACCGGGTTCATCCAGGCGCAATGTTTTCCACCACTTGGTTTTGCAGAAAAGATCCCCGAAATTCCAGTCATTGATTTTTCCCTGGAGCCTGGTGATATTCTCGTCATGTACACCGAAGGCATCCTGAAAGCAGGCGAAAAAGACCAGAGTTTCGTCAGAAGCGAATTTATCGAAAGAGTTTGTCGGCAGAACACCGAGAAACCGGCACAGGAAATAGGGCAAAAAATCGTCAATGAAATTGAAGAACTCAACCAGGGCAAAAATGAAGACGATCTAACACTTTTAGTTCTGCGTAGATCAGCTTAAAAAGTTTTGGCGATTGGTAAATTCTTCAAACCGGCAAAACTTATCGAGCTCAGGCAAAATTGAGATTGAACGGATGATGACAAGACGTTAAACTGTTGCCCATGACTTACTTGAAAAAAAAATGGCAGATATTCCAGACATGGGTAGAGGAGCAAAAATTCACTCTCCTGAATACCGTCGTTGTGGTCATTTGCTTTATTTTATTGCCTGGTTTGATTCTGGTTAAAGGCATCGAGGCCACTATAGCCAACTACAACGACACAGAATTCAAATCAAAGCAGCAGCAATTAAACGATGCTCTCGATAAATTGGAATTCTTCTCGGCGAACGACAGGTTTGCCCATTTTCTTCTTTCAAGCCTATGTAGAGATAAGCTCGGCAGAAGGTACTCGCAAGCCGAGCTGAAAAATAGAATCAGCAGACTCAAAAGGCTCTTTCCCAATTCGTTTTCTTTCGTCGTCGCTGATTTAAAAGGCAATATCCTGCGAAAAATGTCTGATGAAACCGCCTACCTCTATTTGTACAAAAAGGCTTTCAATCTGGTTACCAGCCTGATAAAAAATATCGACAGCGAATCACCGATAAAAGCCGTAGAAGACCTTGAAACAATCATCAGCAGGCTTCGTCCTCTTTTGGGCGAAATTTTGCGAACCCAGGACCTTTTTTTGCCATTACAGGACAGTAAAAATGGCAAAAGCATATTGGCTTCCGGTTCGAAAGGGAAATTTCATATCTGGTATGGTCAGGGAAAAGACTTTTTATTGATAGCCTATATCAGTAGAGATTTCATCAGAAAAAATACCGGTCTGGAATGGGCCGTGAAACAGTTAAATAATTATCAGAAACCGATTTTAACGGGCTATTCTTCTTACCCGCCGGCAAATGAGAGCTTACAGCCTCAGGCTGGAACTCTCGACTCTTCGAGGGTTATCAAAGCTCTTGCCGGAGCGGAACAGGCAATAAACCCAATGCCGGCGAATTCTGTTTCTGAAGTCGTGGCAACCAGGTTTTTGAATCACGAGTTACGAGGTTTCAGCCTTTTCAAAAGCGGAAGCATAAAAACGACAACTTCATTGGAAGTATATGTGAAAATTTGTTTCTGGTTGATCGTATTGGCTTTCGTTTTTTCGGTAAAACAATTGCTTCATCCAGTTTCACTTACAGTTAAAATTAAAATTTCTGCCTTTTTTGCTTATGCAATTATCCTTCCAATGATGGTAATAGGCTCTCTTGCCAACCAGTTTCTTCAACAGGCCGAAATAGAAATCATCAATGACCTGCACCAACGATCTCAGAAATTCATCGAAAACATCGATGCAACATTCGAATTGTTCAAGACACAGAAAGCTCAAATATTGAGTAAGTTTCTGGAAAAAGAGTTTCAAAAAGACCCCAAGTTATTCCAAAACAGGCAAAAAGCCATGGAATTGAATTCCAAGGTTAATCAGCTGACAAATCACGGTGAGTTTATGGCCATCGACGATTCCGGCAAAGACTTTTTACTGGGTGTTTCGCCACGATTGACCACGAATGCCTCTCTAATCAGAGCCATGAGCAAAGAGACGATTGAAAGGCTGCTCGACCCAGATGCCACAAAGCTTAACAGAAGAACGCCTTCTTTTCACATGTATACGGGTATGTACAGAAAGCAAAATCGCATAGAGTATTTTGGCGTCGGCGAAATGGATTTAAATGTATTTTTAAAATCTCTTATTTCGCCGGATTTCGCTTTTGGCTATATAGTTCTGATTTTTTGGCAGGAAAGCATTTTGAACGAACAGTTCATCTTAAAAAATCATTTATTGCTTAAACATCCCGAAGCCAAATTCGTAGCATTCAATTCGGAAAAAAGAAAACTGCTGGTTTCGCCAGAGATGAATTCTGGAGAACTGATGAATCTGTTTCAAAAAGTCAGCAGAAGTGGCATGAGCCAGAAGAAGAGACTGCGAATAAATGGAAACGAATACATTTCGTTGGCAATCCCTGGACAAAAGCTTGAAAAGCTTATTCTTTCAGTGCTTTTCCCCGCCAACCTGGTTTCAACCAAAATTCAATCATTGAAAGTCAAAGCTTCGATGCTGATGCTCTTGCTTATCTGCCTTTCCACCGCGACGATTTTTCTGCTTCAGAAATGGATTTTTCGGCCACTTGACGAACTTAAGTCAGGAATTGAAGCTTTTGCACAAAGAAACTTCAATAAGCGTCTCAGCGTTTCGAGCAAAAACGAACTTGGCAGGCTCATGCTGGCTTTCAATGATTCCTTTGAAACTCTCCAGGATCTGGAAGTTGCAAAGATAGTTCAGGAAAGCGTTCTTCCCGAACCTTATCTTAAATTAAACAACCTGGAAATTTTTGCCCGAACCCAGGTCATGACAAGACTCGGTGGTGATTATTTCGATATTCTGCCGCAAAAAGACGAGAACGTTCTCATGTTCATCGGCGACGCCACTGGACACGGGATACCTGCGGCATTAAGCATGGCCATGGCTAAATCGGTAATGATTCATGAAGGCTTGGCTGAATTGAATCAGGAAAAACTTATGCAAAAACTTCATGAGCTTTTCAGATCGATCAGGAAAACAGGATCAAAAGATTTTATGACGGCCACAAGTGTTTACGTGAATAGCCTTACCGGCAGCGTATTCATTATCAATGCCGGGCACTGCCATCCTCTACTGATCAAGCAGAAAGATTCCGAACCAGCCATCTTTGAGCTAAATAATGGTTTGCCACTTGGCTTTGGTTTAAAGCGCACATTCACACAGGAAACATTGTCGCTCGAGTCTGGAGACATACTGATTTTCTACACCGATGGTTTTTATGAATGCACCAACCGGAACCGTGAAGTCCTTGGCTTCGAAGGCTTTCAAAAATTGGTAACTTCATGCAAAAACGAAAACTTAGAAGCTTTTGTTACCAATATTTTCTCGAAAATCCAAAAATGGGAATCAAATGTTTCCGACGACAAAACGATGATCATGGTCAGAATGCAATGAACAACAGGCAGAACCAAAATTCAAATCTGCTGGCAACCATTTATCTGGTGTTTGCCCTGATAATTCTTCCTGCCATTTCATTGAATGAAGGATTAAAATATATCATCAGAAATGAAGACGCCGTCAAGATTAAGCAAGCCTCCCAGGAACTTGGGAAGTTTGTCAGCAATCTTAAGTTGCATGCAAATGAAGGAAGCTTCTGGCTGAATCGTCTGGCAATTATTTTTTCGTCCACAGGCAATCCGGAGGAATTTTTCGACCAGTCGAACCAGTTATTAGATGATTATGAGGTGAAAGCCGAGACAATCATCTTTGACGGAAAAGGAAAGTATATAAAAGATAATTTCCTGCAAGATCAACCTGATCAAAAGGCTTGGAGATCCGCTGGGAAATTTCTTTTACAGACAATCGGCGAGCCTACGTCACAAAAAAAATTCGCGGCGATAAGTAGTCTAAGGCCCATTCTTGGAAACAATTTTTATATTCATCAGCATCGGTATGGCAGTCATAGCATTCCAGACATGTTTTACCGGACCGATTACAGCCAAAACACTCACAGATATTGGTTTGCGAGAAGCAACCACACTATAGCGGTGATCAGATTTGAAAAAACTGAGTTGCAAAAAAGCTCTGGCCTGCAATTTTTTTCCAGAAACTTTCTGAAAGACGAAAAATTGGCGTTCTTTCACAATTCTCAGCTGAAAAAGTCAGAAATGCCCCATATCGAAGCCAGGTTCTTTTTTGAAAAACTATTGCAACAAAAAGACCTGGAGTTTTTTGCAGATAACGATTCAGTATATACCCTATGTCAGATTTCCGAGCATTCCATGATCCTGATAAAAAAGAAAGTCGACAGATCGCCAATCAGACCAGGTCGATCTACCACGGCGCTTTTTCTTATGCTGATTTTTATCTTCATTGTTTTCAGACAATCAGGACTTATTTCTCGTCGATTTGACGACTTTTCCATTTTTGGTCAAATTTTTGTTTTAATGACAATTTCTGCTGGCGTACCTCTCGTAATCTTAGCTTTTGTCGCTACCGGTTATTTCAACAGCAAACGCATTGCCTTGATCCAGGAAGAAAATCAACGGATGATTGATTTTATTCAACAGATCAATGACAACACCAATACCGAAATGGCGCGTTATTCGAGGCACTTTAAGCAAATGGTTGAAAAATTTTCCAATATTTTGAGCAGTGATTTTTCAAAGCATGATCTTGATGTTTTTTCCCAGGAACTCAAGAAAAATGCTCGAATCGAGGGCTTCTTAGTAAAAAAAGACCATTTTTTCTACATCAGAGAAAATCAGCAAGACAGGGAGCATGAAGGCGAAGAAGCCCGAAAAACACTTTCAGAAGGTGAACTACGCAAAAGAAAAGAGAATGCCAAAAAAGCGCGCCAGACGGAACAGAAGAACGTAAAAGTCATCGCAGATCATCATCTCGCCTATCTAAATGACATTCCGCCCAAGCCAGTTTCAATTGAAACCGCCTACATGATGGAAATGTTTTTCCAGAAATCCATGCCGATGCTAATTCATGATTTTGTCAAAATGGAAGGGCAAGTTTCTCCTACCGGCTGGGGCAATGACATCATGATGCTCTTTGTTCAGAGCTTGAAACTTACCAATCGACAACTATTCGATTCCTATCTGGTTTTAACTTTTACCGCAGAGATATTCGAATCATTTTACATCCGGAACCATATCCACCAGATACTCCGCAACCCTCATGATTACAAGGTTACAGTAGTTTTGCAGGATCGGGTGATCATGAATGACGGAAAATCTCTTATCGAGTTTCCTGAAATTAATGACCTTGTTTTGAAAGCGACGGATTACCCACTTTCTGAGCCCATAATTCAAAATTTTCAGGGAAAACCGCATATTTTCGTCGGCTTGCGCGGCAACAAGATTAAAACGATGAAATTCTGCGTTCTCTATCCGCTTGATAAAATTGAGAAATTGATCAACCAGGAAGCTTCTGATCTGGCTTATCTTGGTATTTTAGCCTTCGCCATCGTCTTCTCAATGATCTTAACCCTTTATTTAAATCTTCTGCTGCCGATCAGACGCTTGCATCAAGCGGCCCACGCACTAGAAATTCGCGATGCGAAATTCCGTCTTCCCGAAGACCGCGACGATGAATTTGGGGAAATGGCACAAATTTTCAACACAAGCATATCTGAATTTGAAGAATTGCAGGTCGCTGGAATCGTTCAAAATCGTCTTTTACCGCAAAAACCACTTTCAGGAAATAATTTCAGCGTTTATGGCCGCACAATCCCAATGGCATCCCTCGGTGGCGATTACTTCGACTATTTTAAAATCGACAACAGCCATTTTGCCGCGCTTCTCGGCGATGTTGCCGGTCACGGCGTTGGCGCATCCTTGATTATGGCAATAGCAAAAGCCGGTGTTTTGAGCGCAAACGACGTTTGGTGTGACCCGGCCGGAATTCTCGCACGTTTACATCAGATAATCCTTGCAACCAAAAGCAAATTGCAACGAAAGGTAATGACTTTTCAGTATTTGCTTTTCGAAACTTCGCTCAATAAGGTAACTTATGCCAATGCGGGCGGCTGTTCCCCGGTTATAATCGACAAGCCAACTGGCTCAATCAGGGTAATCAGTCATCCAGGTGCGGTATTAGGCGGATTCAAAAAGAATGTATTCAAGAATCTTGAGCTTGAACTACAGCCTGGTCAGGCCATCATTCTCTACACCGATGGAATGGTAGAGTCTCGCAACCACACGGGCAATGAACTTGGCTACAATGGTTTGCATGAAATTTTCCTTAACAGCTTCGATGAGGATGCGACCGTTTATTACGAAAACATCTTCCGCAATTTCAGCAGCTGGCTGGGTGATTCTGACGCCGGGGACGATCTTACGGTCATGATTGCTGTTTGCAAAAACTAGAATCATTGGCCTAACCCATCACCCAGATTTTAAAAAAAGTTTCTGTTTATTTGTACGTACCCCAGCTGATGAAAGTTTGTTTTTGTTGCCTGAGGTTTTTCAATGTTGGTTTTGCTCTGAATCTTTTTGGTAAACAAAACCACACTTCGGTTCGAAAATGTTTATGGATTTGTTTGCCTCCTTATTTTTCAGTCCGGGAAAGCTCCCGGATTTTTTTTTGCGATTTTCCCTGTAATGCTTATTTAAGTTGAATGAACTAAAGCTGCAGAATATACTGTTTAAAATGCCGAGATACAAAGAATATTTTAGCAATCTTCTGCAATGGTTTCAGCAACAGAAATTCTTCTTGCTGAATTCTCTGGTGGTATTCTTATGTTTTCTTTTTTTGCCCGGCATTTTGCTGATAAGGGGAGTTGAAACAATTGCCGCGAATCAAAAGGCAACACTTGATCAGCAGAGAAAGAATTTTCTGCATGAGCGCCTGAATGAACTGGCGGCTTTTTCAAAAAATGACCGCTTTGCCCATTACCTTCTTTATCATTGCTGCAAGAATCCTGACGGCACGCCAAAAAGCACGCCAGAAATGCTAAATGCAACGCAAGAGCTAAAAAGAATGTTCCCGGAGGCTTTTTCTTTTGTTATTGCAGACAAAGAAGGCAAGGTTCAACGGCAGATTTCGGACGAAAAATCGTTTTTATATCTTTACCAAAAAGCTTTTGCCCTGATTTCAGAGCTTGAAGCCCACAACAAAATTCCAAAATCGCCAGTGCCCGACCTGGAAGCAAAGTTAAAACGACTGCGCCCCTTTCTTGGGCAGTTGTTGCGAGAAGAAGATCTTTTACTGCCTTTCAAGACCAAAGAAAATGGCACTTCTATTCTTGTATCCGGGGCAGAACGAAAGTTTCATCTTTGGTATGGCTCGGGAAAAGATTTTTTATTACTTGCATTCATAAGTCGAGATTTCATTCGCGGCAATGATGGCACAAAATTTGGCACCAGACTACTGGGCCTGCAATACCCTGAGATCATTCTTGGCTACTCTCCTTACCCGCCGACCCCCAAAAGCATTTTCCCTTCTTTGAGCGAAGAAAATGCTGGCAAGGTCATGAGAAACCTTGCCGAATTCGAAAATTTGCGCTTTGAAGAAAGCATCAAGCCAGAAGATTATATGGCTATCAGGCTTTTAAACAACACAACCCGTTGCTTTGCCTTCTTTAAAGAGAGCGCAAATGAAAGACAATTTTTTGTGCTGTTTTATTCTTACATCTTGAGATTATTACCGCCTCTGATTCTAATCATATATGTCTTGTTTTTAAAAAAGTCACTTAAATTGTCGGCCAAATTCAAAATGCTGGTTTTCTTTTCTTACGCAGTACTGCTCCCATTCCTGGTAATAGGTTCCTGGGCTGATCAGTATTTGAAGCAGGCCGAAGAAGAATTCACCGACAAATACAAACAATATTCCCAGAGCACAATTGAAAGTATTGATGAAGATTATCTCTGGTACAGGATTGAGCTGGAAAACTGGCTTTCTGTTGTTTTGAATGAATTTGGCAAGAACCACCTTCCCCATGGCTTGCAGCCTGATTCGCTAAAAAATCTGCACGACAGGGTTAAAAATTATGCCGGGCATGATGAATTCATTCTGGTAGACAACTTGAATAATGATTACATGAAAAGTATCTCGGCCAGGGTCATGAGTAACAGCTCTTTGATCAAGAAGCTTTGTGCCGGTACACTGGAGGCCTTTGTCTACAGTTCGGCCAAGTTGCTTCACCAAAAACAGCAATACTTCACGATGGTCATAAATGCCTACAAATTTGACGGAAAAATAACCTTTCTCGGTGCCAGCGAACTCGATATGAATATTTACTACAAACTTCTCATCGACCCCGAGTCCGAGCTTGGGCTGTTTCCTTTGATTGTCTGGAAAGAAAGTACCCTAAACAAGAACTACATTGCCGCCAGGTTAAAAAAATTCAACCAGAAAGACACTAAATTTGCGGTTTTCTGCCATGAAACCGACCAGGTATTTTCATCGCAGGTGCCGCAAAATCCTGAATTGCACCTGCTCATGAAACAGGCTTCTGAAAACAAAGAGCTACAAGCAAGAAAACTGCAGATTTCCGGTAAAAGCTATCTGGCCCTGGCAATGCCCGGGCAAAATCTTCGCAAATTGACCATCAGCATATTGTTTCCATCTTCTCTCATAGATTCCAAAATCTCGCAAATAAAATTTAAAATGAACATTGGCGGTATATTTCTGGTTATTCTTGCTGCCGCAACCTTTTTTCTGCTGCAGCATCTTATATTTAAACCCCTTGACGAGTTAAAATCAGGCATAGAATCTTTCTCTGCAAGAAATTTCAAAGGCCGACTGAATGTTATTTGCGAAAACGAGCTTGGAAGGCTAATGCACGCTTTCAATGACTCATTCGAAACTCTTCAAGACCTCGAGGTCGCGAGAATCGTTCAGGAAAGCATTCTTCCCGAAGCATATCTCAAAGCCGGTTCGGTTGAAGTCATGGCTAAAACAATCGTCGCTTCAAGCTTAGGCGGCGACTACTATGACATGATCAAGCTCGATGATGACCGCATTCTGGTTTTTCTGGGAGATGCTACCGGCCATGGAATTCCTGCTGCGTTGAGCATGGCGATGGCCAAGGCCGTTTTCCTATATGAAAATCAGCAGGAAATGGTGTTGAATCACTTCATGGACCAGATTCACAAGCTCTATTTTCGTCTGAAAAAGCAGGGGGCAAAAGATTTTATGACCTGCATTGGCCTGGAATTGTCAGTATCCAAACGCGAAGCATCGGTTATAAATTTTGGGCATCCTTATCCATATCTGGTAAAAGGGGCAACCAACGAGGCCTTGCAACTGAGCAATCTCAAAGGCTTACCACCTGGATTTGGCAAGACTCGGAATTCCACTGCCGAAAAAATTCAACTGGAATCAGGAGATTCGCTGATTTTTTATACCGACGGCTTTATCGAAGCAACGAATCCTTCTGGGGAAATATTTGGTTTCGAGCGATTTGCCGAATTGCTTTCATCAGCAAATAATGAAAAATTGCCAATCTTTATCGATCAGGTGGCCGGTAAAATAACAAAATGGGAATCCGCCGCCGGCGACGACCGAACCATAATTATTGTGAGAGTTTAATGAACAGTTCAGCAAGAGTAAACAGCAGCTTTAAAACCATATTTGCCCGACTATACCTGGTCCTGGCACTTATTGTTATTCCAGCTCTTGCATCGAATGAAGGCTTGAAATATTTTGCTGCAGGAAATCGTGATATCGAAATTAAATCTAGTGCAACCAAGCTTTCAGAGATATCTTCCGGGCTTTCGTTTCATGCCAACAGTCATGAATTCTGGTTGAATCAACTAAGCTCAAAAATCGCCAAAACCGACTCGCCCGAAGCCCTTTTTGCGGAACTAACCAATTTTTTTAAAGAACTGAAATTTGGGGCCGATGTAATCGTTTACGATGGCCAGGGCAATTTCGTCGCCGACAATTTCACTTCGCCTCTGAACCAAGCAGAAGCATGGAAAAATGCCGGTAAACACCTTAAAAACATCGTCGGCCACCCAAATTCCCAGGCGCGGTTTTCAGAGATCGACAAGCTGCGAAAATTGTTTGGACGGAATTTCTTCTCTCACGTCAGCGCACAATTTGAAGAGTTTTCGGTCAGCCCGGTTCTTTATGCAACCGATTTCAGCAATGACAAATACCGTTTCTGGTTTGGCAAAAAGAAGACTCTACTGGTAGTTGTAAGGTTCCAAACAGATGATCTCAAAAAAAAGACCGGGCTTAAATATTTCCTTAAAGAAAAGCTTTATCCAGATTTACAGCTGGCGTTTTTTCAGCGCGACTTATTGCGCAATACAGAGTTTTCGCCAATCCAGGCCAAAGAAGTTTTTTATCACCTTCAAGAAAACCCAAAAGAAGACTATGTCTGCAAAAATGATCACATCTTTGCCAAAGTTCGCGTCGATCCTTCAACCCAGGTTTTAATGCGCCTCCCACTCAAGGGAAAAGAAATTCGGGCTGGAAAAATCACTATTATCGTAACCTGCGTGCTGATCTTTTTTCTGATCATGGCGCTTAAAAATGGCTGGCTTCCCCCAAAAATCGAAAATTTCTCAGTCTTGATTCAAATAATTGTTTTAGTAATTGTTTCTACCGGGGTTCCCTTAATGATACTGGGAATTATCGGAAGCAACTATTTCAACAACAAAAAAACCGCGCTCATCAAGCAAAAGAACAACGCAATGATCAGTTTCATCAAACAGATCGAGCAAAACTATGATTGCGAGTTTGCAATAATAAATCGTCATTTAAATAAAACCATTGCTAAACACAGAAGAACGTTGCAAGGATCACAACGAAAAGGGCAGAACAGAAAGCTGGGTGAAGAACTTTTTAAATACGCCGGTTCAGTAGAGTTCAGACGCGGCAATCAAAGAATTGGTATCGCATCGCCATTTCAGCTTAAGAATGCTTACACCGAACGTTACAAGATAAAGGGAAATCACCCCAAAAATCCCAAAGAGAAAGACAAAGTGCCCGAAGACGCCAAAAGCATTTCGATTATTTCCAAATATCATCTTGCAACTCTAAACAATAAGTCCCCCACGGGAGTAGGACCTGAAGACGAAATGATCGTCGAGTGGTTTTTTCAAAAGCCTATTTGGATGGCGGTTCATGAGCTGGTAAAAATAGAAGGAACAGTTACTGAAACTTCGTGGGGCAGTCAAAAAATCCTCGCGTTTATCAAGGCGCTGAAACTACTCAAACAAAATGTTTTTGACAGCTATCTGGTAATTGCAGCCGGAGATGACCCGACCGCCAGAATTTTTCATAACCGCGTGCTACCGAGAATTTTTCGCAATTCTTTTGGCTACAAGGTTTTTGTCACTGGCGCTGGAGATTTGTTATTAAACACCGGAAAATCTATTCTGCAATCACCGAAGATAGGGGAATTATTGAAACATGTTACCAGGTTTCCTTTTGCAGAACCGGTTATAGTTGACTTTGAAGAAAAACCCCACATTTTCGTCGGTCTTCATTCAAGCAGAATGAACTATTATCGTTATTGCGTTCTTTTTCCTCTCGAGACAATACAAAATGCAATAGATCGCGAGGCAAAAGACCTGCTAATGATTGCCGGCCTCGCCTTCATTCTGGTCTTTTTCATGATTTTAACCCTGTATCTCAATCTTCTGTTGCCGGTCAATCGACTTCATCAGGCAGCAAACGCCCTTATTAACCGGGATTCAAGCTTCAGGCTTCCAAGCGGTGGAAATGATGAATTTGCGGAAATGGCCGAGATTTTCAATGCCAGTATCGCCGAGTTCGAGGAACTTCAACTCGCCGGGATCGTACAGCAACGACTTTTGCCCAACAAACCCCTGCAGATTGAAGGATTCAGCATTTTTGGCAAATCTATACCTATGGCTTTTATGGGCGGCGATTACTTTGACTCCTTCAGCATCGACGATGAGCGCTTTGTAGTGTTGCTTGGAGATGTGGCCGGCCACGGTGTCGGTGCTGCACTGATAATGGCAATGGCAAAAGCCGGGGTGATTTGTGCTGACGAATTTGCCGATGACCCGGCACAGGTATTGGCGCGCCTGCACCAGATCATTCTTGCTCTAAAAAATAAAATGCAGCGCAAAGTTATGACTTTTCAATACCTTCAGGTTGACCGCAGAAACAATCGAATGATCTACGCCAATGCCGGAGCCTGTTCGCCGGTTATCATCGATTCCAAAGATCGAACCATGAAAGTAATAAACCAGACCAGCGCGGTACTCGGCGGGTTCAAAAAAAGCAAGTTCACCAACCTTGAATTATCGATCGAGCCTGGCCAGGCAATAGTCTTTTACACTGACGGCATGGTCGAATCGAGAAATGAAGAGGGGCAAGAACTTGGCTATGATGGCCTGTATGAGATTTTTCTTGAATCTTATGATGAAAACGCAGAGAAATATTATGAGAATATCAGCCAGACCTATAAAAATTGGCTTGGTGGAATGGAAGCGGGTGACGATCTAACAATAGTTATCGCAGTTTGCAACAACTGCATTCAGGCAAGCGATCAGTTTCAGGCCTGATTTCAAACCCTGCAGCCTCGGTATCACTGGCAATGTTTTAGCCACATAAACGCTGATTGCTTTTTAAGCTGGCGCGAATATATTCTTAGCATTCAATATGTATCTAATAATAATACAATCTGCAATTTAGGAGCAAGCAAGCATGCTAAGAATGATCGCTCTGATTTTAATCATTGGCATAGTTATAATTTTCAATACCAGAAGCGCAAGCGGAGCCGGAGAAAAGCCCGGTGGCAACGTTTTGAGTTTTACCCTCGAATTGAACGATGGCACCTCGAAGCCTCTAAACGATTTTAAGGGCCAGGTTCTGGTTTTGGTAAACGTGGCGAGCAAGTGCGGTTTCACCGGTCAGTATGAAGACCTGCAAAAGCTGCAGCAAAAGTATGAAAAGCAGGGATTCAGCGTTCTCGCCTTTCCCGCCAATAATTTTCTCGGCCAGGAACCCGGGACCAATGCTGAAATAATCGAGTTCTGCCGCACCAGTTACGGGGTGACATTTCCGGTTTTCGCCAAGATTTCGGTTGCAGGTAATGATATTCACCCTCTTTATAAGTTTCTGACTGAAGAAAGTAGTAATCCTGGCTATTCCGGCAAAATCAGCTGGAATTTCAACAAATTCATCGTCAATCGCAAGGGCGAGGTCATTGCCCGCTTTGGTTCGCGCACTTCTCCTTCCGACCCTGAGTTTGTTTCAGTTGTCGAAAATGCCCTTAAAGAAGCCTTATAAAATCTCTGAATATTAGCCTCTTAAAAAGATGATAAACCGGCATATTTTATGTCGGTTTTTTTTATAAAAAAATACCGCAACTTTTTGCTGATTTTCGAATTTAACAATCAGGTGAACAAAATTTACGAGGAGGAATCAAAATGAGATCTTCAAAATTGGTTAGGCCAGAAGTTCTAAAATCAGCGGTTTGCATTCTCGTTGTTCTTATCGCGTTATTTGGTTTCAGCAGCATGATAATGGCAGATGAAACCAGCGCTGATCCGGCAAAAGAAAAGTGGCAAGACAAGAAAGAAGAAATGCAGCAAAAGTTCGAGGACAAAAAACATTTCTGGCAAGGCAAGAAAGATGAACTGACTTTCGAAGAAGACTACGGCGTCGGTGATGGTCATCAGGAAGGAAAACCCGGCACCAGAGTCGGCCACAGCGACAACATGCCCGGAAAAAGACTTGGGCACAGAAAAGGGCAGACTGGTTCTGATGAAAGCAGCCCTGATGGCAATTTTGAGCCCAATCGCAACCCAGGATTTCGTAATCGTGCAAACCAGGGCGAGAATTTTATGCCCCGTCGGCGCCGAATGTTCGACAAAGACAATAACCCTCCCGGCATGCGTGGCGGCGAAGGAACCAACTGGGAAAATCTGCCCGGTCGCCGCGGTGGCCCAGGCACTAGCCCCGACAAATCAGGAAAAGGATTCTTCAAAGGCAATTCTGAAAATAATGGCAACAATGGCTCCAATGGTTTGCACATAGGCAACCGCAAAAACGGAGTTGGCAAGGGAATCAAGAATTACACCGGCAGAACCAAGGCAAACAAAGGCAAGAAAGGCAACTAAAAAACCTGCAGGCGGGTTTCTTGCAAAGGAAACCTGTCTGTCTCATTGCATACTGACTCAACAGGCTTTATCTTGATTTATGTTAAACAAAATGACCAGGCTGGACAAAAAATGGTTGGTTCGGGCAAAGACAGCAAAATCATACGCGACGAAGAGCTCATGCTTCAGTTTGAGCAAGGCGATGAGGCCAGCTTCAGAAATCTTGTTGACAGGCACAAGCAAAGAGTATTCAACTTTACCTACAGGTTTCTCAGCGGCAATGCCGACTGCGAAGATGTCGCCCAGGAAGTTTTCGTTAAGGTCTACTTCGCGAAAGGAAGCTACAAGCCATCAGCCAAATTTACCACCTGGCTATACGTAATTACACGAAATACATGTTTACAGGCATTAAAAAAGAAGAACTATTCACTTTCGATAAACGAAAAAAACGAGAAAAATCAAAATGAAATTGGAACAAACATTGCTGATGCAACTACCGAGAATCCTTCAGATGCAGTTTTATCCGCGGAAAAGCGCGACAAAATTGCTGAAGCACTCGCCAGTCTGCCCGAATCGCAAAGAATGGTGATTCTGCTAAGAAGATACGACCAGTTAAGCTATGAAGAAATCGCCGAAGTAATGAGTTGTTCGGTTCAATCGGTGAAATCTCTGTTGTTCAGGGGCCGGGTCTCACTGAAAGAATCTCTGAAAGAATACTTCAATGAAACTCTGTAAAGCATATCGAGGTTAATATGGACTGCAAAATGGTAAAAAATCTGATTTCAGAATATCTCGATGAACGCCTGCCAGAAAAAGACAGGGCGTCTTTTGAAGAGCACATCCAAAATTGCAAAAGCTGTGAAGATGAGTTGAATGCTTTTCTTGACTCATGGGAAATCATTGAAAAATACGATGTTCCAGAAGTTAGCTGCGACTTCAGCGCAAAAGTAGTTCATCGCATACATTCCATCAAAGAGCAGCAAGACTCGCTTTCAACCTGGGAAAAACTCTGCCGGATTTTTTCACTGCAAAAGGTCGCTGTGATTCCTGCCTTTGCTTCAATACTGATTCTAGCTGGAATCGCCATTGCGCTGCTGAAAGGGCACCCAACCGGAATGGTTGACCCGCAAGGCATAAGCAACCAAGAAAAAGTTGAAATTTTGAGAAATCTCAAAGATGAAGAAATAATCAGAGACCTCGAAATCTATGAAAATGCCGAGCTTCTTGAGAATCTCGACCTGCTCGTTGATCTGGAAGCTGTTGAAAACCTGGAAGAAGAAAACAAATGAAGTCCGTTTTTATGATTCTTATGCGCGTATTTATTGTCGGCGTCTGCATTATTCTCTGCCAAACGCCGGCCGTTATTCATGCGCAAAATGCTTCAGAAGCACTTAACTTAGGTTCTATGAGTTATGAAGATAAATTGAAGCTCTGGAACAGCTTTTCTGAAGAAAAGAAAGAAGCTATCCGCAAAAAAGCCCGGGGCATGTCTGACAAGAAATTCAGCCAGTTGAAAAACAATTTCCAGAAAATTGAGAGATTTGCCCCTGAAGAGCAGAAAAGAGTGCACAACAATTTTCAACGCATGCGAAAATTTGCGCCAAAGCAGCGAAAAAGAGTTAGAGAAAACTTCAAACGTTTCCAGAAACTGCCTAACGAAAGAAAACAATTTTATCGGCAGCGGTTTCGGGGCCGTCCTTTCCATGAAATGAATACGCAAGGCAACCAGGGCAATTTCAACCGCAACGCAAACCCGCCAGACATACGAAAAGGTTTTCCGCAAAATGCCCGGCCAGAAAACAGGCCAGGCAGATTTCAACCTGGCGCAGAGAGCAATGAACCCGGAACTTACAGGCGCCAGCCGCAAGGAAAGTTCCCCCCGCGCTTTAAAAATGGCGAAGGCAGTGGAATACGCATGCAGGAAATTAGAAGGTTTCGCGAAAAAATGATGAAGGTGCCCCATGAGCCTGACAAGCCAAAACCTGAAAATGCCGAAAAGTGGAATCGGGTTAAAGATTTCAGGCTTAGATTCAACATGCCCCAGGAAAAAGAAGACCGGACTTTACATTTCCCTGAGACAAAGAATGAGCATGGCGACCGCCCGTCACGGCAGAAAATCGAACAAAAAAACAGGCCAGAAAAGCCTTCTAATGAGGGGCGAATAAGACCTGGTCAGCCTGGACGAACGAAAAAGCGCCAATATAACCCGGCTCATAAGAATCGACCGACACGGCCTTTTAAGAAAAATTAAAAAAAATCATGTCTTTTTGTACGTACCACGGACTGAAGGCATTCTTAGTCGTTTGCCGGAGTTTGTTTTTGTTGGTTGAGCGCTGAATCTTTTTGGTAAACAAATCCTCATCTTTGCTCGAAAGGGTTTATGGATTTGTTTGCCTCCTTATTTTTCAGTCCGGGAAAGCTCCCGGATTTTTTTTTGCTTTAATAATTTTAACCATTTAATATAGAGCCTATAAGATTAAGAAATCGAGAGG
This sequence comes from uncultured bacterium, assembly GCA_964613435.1. GTDB lineage: Bacteria > Muiribacteriota > Ozemobacteria > Ozemobacterales > Ozemobacteraceae > DYKG01. The sequence continues at coordinate 3,350 of CAZTHA010000010.1, read as the reverse complement.
AAAAAATTTATGCATCCACAATTGCGCGAAGGGCTTCTGGTAAGTCTGGGTATCTGGGTTTTGACACTGATCATTTTTTCGATGGTCATGTATTTTAGCGATATGTCAGGGGATATCAAATTTTTTCTGTTAATTGGTGGTCCTGTTTTTCTGGCTTTTGCAATCGGAATACCAATCTATCTGCACAGATTTGCAATGGCTCGGGTTGATAAGCTGCGCCATGGAAAACTGTTGGGGAAACTGACATTTTTGCGGCCAGGTCAGGGAAAGATCGTTCATACTCATTGGGTCGAAGGCGTACAGACGCGAACCCAAACCCTGACAGGTTTCAAGATTATACAATTCGGAAATGAAGTTATACTGTATGATGAGCGCTATCTGCTCGTAAGCGCTGATTGCGTCATTGATGCCGAAGTGGCAGAATTGCCAGGAAAAAAGCTGCAGTTAGTTCTTAAACAAGCAGTTAATACTAAAGTAAGAGTTAATTCGGTCGGCCGGATTCCGGTGAAAGTTTTTGACCGCTATGAAATCAGCGTGCCGCCAGATCAGCGCGAATCAGCTGAACTTATCGCCAGACATTACCGTAAAGAATAAGACTGGCTTAGGGCAAGCCCCCCCAAAAAAACTTCTGTCTTTTTGTACGTACAGCAGCTTAATAAAGGATCTGAATGTTTGCCAAAGTTTATTTAAGTCTGTTTTCGTCTGAATCTTTTTGGTAAACAAATCCTCATCTTTGCTCGAAAGGGTTTATGGATTTGTTTGCCTCCTTATTTTTCAGTCCGGGAAAGCTCCCGGATTCTTTTTTTTAGGCTATTTGCTGTAACGATCTAAATGCATGCCCTTAATTCTGGTTTCAGTGGCTGAAAAACATCTGCTGAATTTCTTCCGGGCCAAGACCTTTTTGCAAAGCCAGCATCAACAGGATTCTGGCTTTTTGCGGGCTGAGACTGTCAGCAACGATGAACCCACATTTTTCATCATCGACTTCAGCTTCAAGGGTTACAGGACCGTTTGGAACCCGGGTAGCACGCACGACCGGCAGACCTCTGCCAGAGGCATCGGCCAGCACATTTAGCACGTCTGCAGAAGGATTTCCGTTGCCGACCCCGGCATAAACCAGACCGCTGATATTACTATTGCAGATCTTTTCGACCATATCGGCGTCTATATCAGCGTAACCGTATACGATTGCAACTTTTGGCAAATCCACACAAAGTATTCCAGGCTTCAGACGACTTGACATGGTATGTAATCTGGCTGGCATCAGGTTGAATGAAACCTTGCCATAATTTACGCGACCCAAAGGTCCGTTTTCATAGTCAGCAAAAGCCGCTGGATTTATAGTGTCGCATTTTTTTACGCCCCGGGCAGAATAGATGCGATCATTCATAACCACCATAACCCCTTTGTTTCTTGCATTTCCCGAGGCCGCTACTGCAACTGCATTGAAAAGATTCATAGCGCCATCGGCGCTGAGTGCCGACCCAGGTCGCATCGAGCCGGTCAATACAACTGGTCGGTCAGAATCGACGGTAAGATTAAGGAAATAGGCGGTTTCTTCAAGAGTGTCGGTACCATGGGTTATGACCACGCCATCGGCGAGCCTTAGCCTGAAGAGTTGATTAATTCTATGCGACAACTTCAGCCAGTACTCAATCTTCATGTCCTGGCTGCTGATATTACAAATCTGCTCGCCCTTTACACGGGCAATATTGTTTAATTCTGGCACCGCCGCGATAACTTTCTCAACCGGATTAACGGCTGCCTTATAAGCAGAGCCGGTTGAGCTGGCACCGCTGCCGGCAATGGTTCCGCCGGTTGCGAGAATGACCACCCGCGGTGCTGCTGTCAGACTGATGGCTGAAAGAAAAACAAACAAGACCTGCAATATAAGTTTTCTGGTGTTTGATGAACTTCGCACTGGTTCGCTCCCATAGGTAAAAATTTCTGTTTTGTTGTATTATGAAACAAATATTAAGATTCTGCGAGCATAAAAATGAACAAAAGCCGAGCTTTATCGCTTCTTGTTTTGCTGATCAACGTCATCGTTGCGATCAAGGAAAAAGAAATCGGCATTGCCATTTTTCCATTGCTGGGCATGCCGTTTATCTGGTTTCCCGGTTTTGCCAAGCAATTCAGCAACTTTGTCGCCCCTGGAAAATTCGGCAAAGCCACCCCATTAGACCCAAACACGCCGCCCTGCCTGTTCGCCGCGATTGGCTGGGCAATAATGCTCGCCCCGGCAATTTTTGCACTCGCCTCGATGCTTGCCAATTTTTAGCTCACAAAATCAGCATTCGTTCACGCCCCCCCTGATGCCGTATAAAAAAGCATTCACGTTTATGGTATTCTGAAATTAGCATGAGAATGATTCCTCGGAGGCGATTATTATGAAGTCTTGTTTAAGATTCGCTACGCTGGCCATTTTTCTTCTTTTTGCAACTTGCACAATGTCGTTAGCTGCAAAAGGGGTAGGTGAATTCAATAAGATTGGTGCAGTTATCAACTATCTTGGCGACGTCTATGCTGCACCGTTTGTGAAATTTCTGGATATGCGTATCTCACCGATTATCCGCTGCGAAAATTGGATCGAGGTCCCTTGGGAAGTCGGCATCAACACGCCTGAAAGTAGAATTGTTCCAGACTTACAGAAAGTTGCTCAGTTTAGCAATTCTGGAGATGTGCTAAGTTGCCAGGCTATCAATGTTTCAGTTTCTGCAGAGACATATAAAGAAACAAAACAGCCAGTGTTGTCGGTTACCATTATGGGAAAACTCTATTCAGGCACCTTGCCTGCTCAAGAACTGTTGAAAAAGCAAAACGACAGGATTTCTGAAATTTTCCGGGCGTTGCTGAAAGAAACTACCTTTAAGCCACAGGTCCAGCGCAGGGTCGCAAAACCTCAAACATCGAATGGTGAAGTATCAGCAGAGGAAGTTCGTGAAACCATGAGCGGCAAACACTGGTTAACCAACCTCCGTGTTGATAGCGATGCCAGGACCCAGGTAGCCGGGTATGGCCTTGAATTGAAGGCGATTACCAAGTTAGCAGAGAATTTAGAAAATTCCGGCCAGGTTGTCGACGTCTTCATTAACAGCCTGACAAAAAACGTTTATGAAAAAACTCCTGTTTGGCGTTTTGAAATGAACTTCAAGGCCAGATAGAAGCCCAACCGGCATGCCATTGAAAGCTGCGGAAAAGCAGCAAAAACAAGCTGCAATTAAGCATTAACTGTTTGCTTTAAACGGAAGTTCTGTGCTATTCTTTACCTGTTGCACCCATAGCTCAGCTGGATAGAGCGTCTGCCTCCGGAGCAGAAGGCCAGGGGTTCGAATCCCTTTGGGTGCGCT
>CAZTHA010000009.1:0-34057 GCA_964613435.1 uncultured bacterium | reverse complement strand
CAGACAGTTCCGGGACTGAAAAACTTCTACATGTGCGGGCAATGGGTTGAACCGCCTTGAGAGCCTGAGACATTTCACGGCGGTTGATTTTAAGAATGCGGCTGGATTCTTTGGGCAGAACCCGGTTGTAATCGGGAAATCGCCCATCAACTAGACGGGAAATCAGCTGGTAGTTGGGAGAGGTAAAGACGAGCTGGCCTTTATACAGGCCAAGTTCGATATTCTCACTGGTATCCAGCAGTTTTTGCAGTTCGGGAACGGCCCGGGAGGGAACGATGAAAACGTTGCGAAACTGCTGCGGCACCTGCAAATTCTCGATTTTAGTAACTGCCAGGCGCTTGCTGTCGGTGGCAACCAGAACCGGCCGTTCTTCACTGCTGAAATCGATGCAGATACTTCGCTGCACCGGATTGCCTTCTTCGGTGCTGACAGCGATCGCCGCTTCTTTCAGGGCTTTGGTAAAACCTTCGCAGGGCATGGTGAAGCTTTCAAGCTGTTCGGCTTCAAAAACCGGAACCGGCGGAAAGTCTTCTATGCCCTGAATTTGCAGATTGAAACGATTTCGGCCACTTGAAATGATGACTTCGTTTTCTTCTTCGGGGTCGAGCTCAAAACAGACCTGCGGCTGATCATCGCCGGGAATACAGGAAACGATTTCCTGCAGAAGTTTGGCGGGAATGGTGAAATGGCCATCTCTGCTCACTTCGGCAGACACTTTACAGATCATCATTATTTCAAGATCGGTGCCGACAAAACGTAATTCGTTGTTGTTGGCCGTAATCAAAAGGTTCGCCAGGATGGGTCTGACACCGCGGGCTGCAGTGGCGTGGGCAGTAATGCCAATGGCCTCTGAAAGGCTTTTCAGATCTAGCTGAAATTTCATGCGTTTGCCTCCTTGCTGATAGAAAGCTTAACTTTTATGCCATTGATGCTCCACTCGGAAGCAGGGTCATTGCAGGTCTGGCCATTTATCGAGCGTGCCAGGGTTTCCTGACCGATGTACTGACCAAAAGCCTGAATTGAATCTTCAATATCTTTGCGACCCTCGGCATCGAGAACGTCATAGTCTACTCTGATGCGATCGACAATTGCAAACCCCTGTTCTTTGCGCATGAACTGAATCTTGTTGACCAGTTCACGGGCGAGGCCTTCGAGCAAAAGATCCCGGGTCAGAACTTTATTCAATGCAATGCTCAGACGAGCCTCAGACTGAACCGAAAAGTCTTCGGAAGCCTGGGCCTGGAGATCGATTTCTTCGCTGGTAAGGGTGACGGGTTTGCCATCGAGCTTGAATTCATAACCACCGGCATCGACCTGTTTTTTGATTTCGTTACCGTCAGCCGCTTCGAGATGGGCCTTGATCTGCGGAATCATGCCTTTGAGCGGACCTTTACCCAGAGTTCGGAAATTAGGCTTGGCGACGTATTTCATCAGGCTGGAAGAATCGGCAACAGCGGTTACCTGCTTGATATTGAGCTCTTCCTGCAACAGGTATTCCATTTCCTGCAGGGTTTCGCGTTCAAAAGTGTCGCTGGTAACGACTTTCATTTCGGCCAGGGGCTGTCGCACCTTGATGTTGGCCTCGTTGCGGGCGGCACGACCAAGCTGAACGACGCGCATCACGAAATCCATGCGCTGTTCAAGCTGTTCATCGATAAGGTTTTCATCCGGCACCGGATAATCGGCCAGATGCACGCTTTCGGGAGCGTTTTTGTTGACTCTGACCACAAGATTGCGATAGATGTCTTCGGCGATGAACGGGGTGAAAGGCGCGGTTAGTTTGGCGAATTCGGTCAGGACCTCCCAGAGAGTGAGGAATGCGCTCTTCTGATCGTCGTTTTTGTCGCTTGACCAGAAGCGACGGCGGCTGCGGCGCACATACCAGTTCGACAGGTCATCGATGAATTTTTCCATGTGCCCGGTTGCCCAGGTAATCTCGAATTTTTCCATGGCCTTACGCACTTCATCAGCGGTGTGATTGAACCTTGAAAGGATCCAGCGGTCGATTTCGGCACGCTCTTCAACCGGCAGAACATGATCGAAAGGATTGAAGTTTTCGATATTGGCATAGAGCACGAAGAAGCTATAAACATTCTGCAAAGTTCCCAGATAACGTTTCTGGGCTTCGGCAATACCCTCTTCGAAGAATCGGCGGGTGTTCCAGGGCGCAGTGCCGGTATAGAGCGACCAGCGCAAAGCGTCAGCGCCGAAAGTATCGAAAATTTTCATGCAATCTAGCACGTTACCTTTCGATTTGCTCATTTTAATTCCGTTTTTGTCACAGATATGCCCAAGAACGACAACATTTTTGTATGGCGGCTGCTTGTGCAGGAAGGTCGAAGTAACCAGCAGACTATAGAACCAGCCGCGAGTCTGATCGATCGCTTCACAAATAAAATCAGCCGGGAAGTTGTTGGCAAAAACCTCTTCGTTTTCGAACGGATAATGCCACTGGGCCGTATGCATGGCCCCTGAATCGAACCAGCAATCGATGACCTCGGGCACGCGCTTCATTCTTCCAGAGCATTTGGGGCAACTCAATTCAAGCTGGTCGACGTAAGGCTTGTGCAGTTCAATATCTTCAGGAACATCCTTGCCGAGTTCGCGCAGGTTTTTGATGCTATCGACAAGGTGATGATGATTGCATTCACCGCAGACCCATATTGGCAAAGGAGTTCCCCAATAGCGATCACGAGAAATGGCCCAGTCAATCATATTTTCAAGAAAGTTCAAGAATCTTCCTTCTTTAATGTGACCGGGGAACCAGTTTATCTGCTCATTGGCACGCAAAACTTCATTTTTGAAAGCTGTGGTTCTGATGAACCAGCTGTGTCTTGCATAATAAAGCAGAGGACTGTCGCAGCGCCAGCAGAAAGGATAGGTGTGCTTGATTTTGGCTGAGAAGAACAGCTTGCCGGTTTCCTTGAGGTTGGCAATGATCTCAGGATCAGCCGCTTTAACGAATTTACCTTTCCAGGGTTCGACCTCATCCTTGAATTTACCATCGAGACCGACAGGCTGGATCACCGGCAGATCGTTTTCTTTGCCGACACGGTAATCGTCTTCACCAAAAGCGGGAGCGATGTGCACGATACCAGAGCCGTCTTCGGTCGAAACAAAATCGCCAAGAATGACATAATGGGCCTTTTTGTCGGGCTTTACAAAGGGGAACAGCTGGTGATATTCGATACCGGCCAGATCTTTGCCTTTATAGCTTTCGACGACCTCGCCTTCGCCTTTAAGAACTTCAAGGCGGGCTTTGGCAAGAATCATGAATTCTTCACCGAGCTTAACTTTTACATAGTCGATATTTTCGCCAACTGCCAAAGCGACGTTGGAAAGGAGGGTCCATGGCGTGGTTGTCCAGACGAGAAAGCTTGTATTTGGCTGGTCTTTTATGGCGAAACGGACGTAAACCGATGGATCTTCGACTTCTCGATAGCCCTGAGCCACTTCATGCGATGAAAGGGCGGTGCCACAGCGCGGGCAGTAGGGAACGACCTTGTGACCTTCATAAAGCATGTTTTCTTTCCAGAATTGGCCAAGAATCCACCAGACGGTCTCGATATAATTGTTGGAACAGGTGATGTAGGGATCTTCCATGTCGATCCAGAACCCGCCACGGGTTACCATGGCCCGCCATTCTGCCTCGTATTTGAAAACACTTTCTTTGCACTTTGTTATGAAAGCCTCAATACCGTATTTTTCGATATCCTGCTTGCTTTCTATGCCCAGCTGCTTTTCAACTTCGAGCTCAACCGGCAATCCATGGGTGTCCCAGCCGGCCTTACGTCCGACATGACAACCACACATGGTCTTGTATCGGGGAATAAGGTCTTTCATGGCTTTGGTCAACACGTGACCCGGGTGGGGTGTGCCATTGGCTGTAGGTGGGCCTTCAAAAAAGACGAACTTTTTTGCGCCTTCGCGGTTGCTTACAGACTTCTGAAAGATTTTTTCCTGTTCCCAAAATTTGAGAATCTCTTCTTCACGTTTGGGGGATACTGTGCTGTCGGGTTTTTCGAAAAGCATCGCAAGTTGTTCCTTATTTGTAGTTTGGATTTATAGCGAACTGATTGTTTAACAGAATTATTTTGGCACTGTGCTCGAGACTGCTGATCCAGTGGAAGCACTCTTCAAGGTCAGCGCCGATGGCAAAAGCTCCGTGACCACGCACGATGACGATTGGAAATCTGGCAAATTCAGGCACGATTTTCTCGGCAACTTCGTCGGAAGCGATCGAATTGACCACACCAATAATCGGAGCTCCTTCGCGAAAGAAATACATGCCTTCGGCGTCAACCGGTTCAATGGTCTGAGCCTGCATTGACAGGGCAATCAAATGCGGCGGGTGAGCATGAGCAATTGCCTGGGCATGAGTATGCCGATAAATGGCTCGATGCACCGGCAATTCACGCGAAGCGCGGGCGGCCTCGCTATCGTTTCCATCGATTAGCGTTTCGATCAGGTCCGGGTATTCGAGCCGATGCAGCATGGCGCCGCTACGGGTTATGACCAGAGTGCGATTGTTTCTGATGCTCAGATTGCCCGAGTGCGAATTGTTCATGCCGCCGACGAACAAATCGAAACCTGTGGTCTGAAAAGCGCGCAGGTGGCTCATTTTTCGGCCTCCGCGCCAATAATCTGGGGAATTGTGTCTTTATAAATCGGTCTGATTACACCGCGATCGGTGAAAATGGCTGTGATCAGCTCGGGTGGAGTAACATCGAAGGCCGGATTGTAGACCTTAACATCTTTTGGTGCGGTCTGCTGCCCGCCGATGAAACGAAGTTCGTTATGGTCACGCTCTTCAATTTTGATTTCGTCACCGTAGTTGAGACTCAAGTCGAAAGTAGAAGCGGGCGCGGCAACGAAAAACGGCACTGAATGATATTTTGCCAGCACCGCCAATGGGTAGGTGCCGATTTTATTGGCGACGAATCCTTTTGCGGTAATTCGGTCAGCGCCGACAACGACGCCATCTACCTTGCCGTCTCGGATCAAGCCGCCGGCCATGTTGTCACAGATCAGGGTGGCGTCGATGCCTTCCTGCATCAGTTCCCAGGCGGTTAGGCGTGAGCCCTGAAGCAGAGGTCTGGTTTCATCGACAAAAACACTGAAATTTTTTCCCTGCTCCTGGGCGGCCCGAAAGACGCCGAGGGCGGTACCATAACCGGCAGTGGCAAGGGCACCGGCATTGCAGTGGGTCAACCAGGTCTGACCATCTTTTAGAAACTCGGCACCGAACTTTCCAATTTTCCGACACATTTCAATGTCTTCGGCCTTGATAGCGTCAGCCTCGAGCAAAGCAACCGCCGCCGCCGCGGAAAATTCGGCACAATCAGCAGCCAAAACCACCCTTTTTACCCGTTCGATCGCCCAAAAAAGGTTAACAGCCGTTGGTCTGGTCATTGCCAGAAAGTCACAAACCTTAACCAGCGCCTCTTTAACCGAGAGGTTCTGGTTTTTATGGTTACGCAAACCAAGAACAATACCGTAGGCAGCAGCGACCCCAATTGCGGGCGCACCACGCACCTGCATGCTTATTATGGCTTCAGCTGTCTGTTGTTCGTCAAAACACTGAACTATTCTGGTTTCTACCGGCAACAAAGTCTGATCGATCAAATCAAGACAGTTTCGCTCGCGATTATAAACGACAGAATCTCGCATAGAAGCCTGCTTTCGGCAAAAATTCCTGCAAATACAGCAGCCGAAGAAAAGATATATTTTTCTTCAAGAGCCGATAATAACAGACCTGTCGCCTACGGTCAAGAAATGCCCACTGTGCTTAAAACAATTGCAATATGAACGGGTTTGCGCTTAAATTGATACTATGAACAAAAGGCTCATTCTCGGGATTTTACTGGTCTTTTTCGGTTTGTCCGCCATGCTCGCCTGCCATGCAACGCCGCCTGGGGTCGAACCAACCGACCATTACCATTATCTGACCTCCTGTGGAAGCCCGGGCAATGGGCATAACCAGCTTCTGCATCCTGAAGGCATGGCTTTCTCACCAGATGGTCGCATGCTCGCAGTAAGTGACACACAAAACAACCGCATCTGCCTTTATTACGTCGATGACCGCGAAACGGCAACCCAGCCGCTGCAACTTCGCGCTATTTATGCTGGTCTTTGGCCATGGGACGATCGCCATGACTTCAAAGATTCAGCCGATAAGTATCGCGAGCGCGACTTTATCGAGGGCCGCAACCCCAATTACCTCAGCGGGCGAGCATATCAAAATGGTCAGGCCGAAATACGACCCGGCGAAATGGTTCCTTTCGATCATCTCAACCTACCTGAAGGAATAGCCTGGCTTGGCACCGACACCCTGGTAATTGCCGACACCGCCAATCACCGCATCAAAGCCATGCGCCTCAACGGTACCGTTAAGTGGATTCTTGGCCGCGAAGGTTGGAAGGATGGCTACTTTCACCACCCACTCGGCATCGACGTTGACTGTGAGGGCAACCTGTATGTAACCGAACCCAGATCCAATTATCTTCGCGACATCGGCCTCGATTTGCTGCAACGCCAGCGCGTGCAGGGAAATCGCATGCAGAAGTTTTCCAATCAGCTCAAACCGGTTGCCCGTCTTGGCCACATGCACCACATGTCAGGGCGCGATTATCGCCAGTTCAAAGATCTGACCCGGGTCTGGATTTCACGACAGGGCGACATCTACCTCGCCGACAATGGCAATCATCGGGTAATGGTTTTCGATAAGTCTTTGAGCAAGAAAAGCGAAATTAACAAATGGCCGCTTTACCAGCTGCGCTACCCCAATGGAATCGATGGCGCTGCCGATGGGCGCATTGCCATTGCCGACACCGGCAACCATCGCGTGCTGATTCTCGACAGCAGTTACCAGATAATCCAAATAATCGGTAAATTCGGAACAAGGCCTGGTTATTTTTCCAAACCCATGGAAGCCAGGTTTGGGCCAAATGGTGATCTTTACGTTCTTAACACCGGTAATTGCCGAATCGATGTTTACCGGCATCCACAAAAGATAAAACAATTTCCCCGATGTCCGCAACCTGAGCCTGAGCCCACTCCTGATCCTCCCAAGCTCGAAGAACTTTTACCAGTCGTTTCATCTCCGGGTGAAGATTCATTCTGATCCACTCAGCATTAATCTTGATTTAAAGACGCACTATTTATCTGCCGGTGCCTGAATACTGGTCACAAAAAAGAAATGCGAGGGTATTTTCGCGAAGCTAATTCGCGGTTGTCCTTTATCTTTTTTTTATGATATAAACAGCTTGAGGATACAAAAAAACAATCAGTCGACTTTTTTCGGCTAATATAGAGCCGAAGCCGTTCTCTTATTGCTAAGGAGACCAAAATGACAGATAACAACGATCAAGACAACAACCAGAACGAAGAAGTGAATGTGGTCGAGGAATACGTAGAAGGCTACTGGATCTGTCCCAACTGCAGCGCCAAATGTCGCGGATCGGAACAGGGATGCAGCAATTGCGGCGCTATTCGTGGCGAGAATGTAGAATTTTTCTGTGACGACGACGCGCCTGCCATAACCGACGAAGCAGAGCTGGAAAAGGCAAAGTCAGGCCCGGACTGGATCTGCCAGTTTTGTGGTAACACTTCACCGGCATCTTCCCCCAAATGCACCGGCTGCGGTTCTTACCGTGAAGACGGCAAAAAGCGCAAAGTTACCGAAGAAAAAATCGGACCGGCTGAACCTGCAGAAGCAGAGAAAAGCAAGAAGCCTCCAAAACCATTGCCAATGGGCTGTAAAATCGGCTGTTCGATTTTCGCCATTCTGCTGTTGATTCTCATGGCCTTCAGCTGCCAGCAGAAACCTGGCCAGCTCGAAGTTCTTTCGGCTTCATGGCAGCGCACCATCGAACGCGAGCAATACAAGACGGTCAGAGAAAGCGCATGGCAAAACGAGGTTCCCAGTGGCGCCAGAGAGATTTCCCGCAATCGCGAAATTCGCAAGTACAATGAGATTCCCGACGGTTTCGAAGAAGTAACCGAGACTTACACCGAAAAAGTTAAATCGGGCGAAAAACAGGTCAAAGACGGCAAGGTCAATCTCGGCAACGGCCGTTTCAAAATAAAATACAAGACGGTGCCAATCTACAAAGATGTTAGCAAAACCAGAAGGGTTAAACGGCAAAAATATCGCAAAGAGCCGGTTTACGACAACAAAATTACCTACGACGTCGAAAAGTGGGTCAAAATTGACAAGGTTAGTGCCTCTGGCGTAAATGACGAACCTTACTGGCCCGACACCAAAGCGGTTAAATCATCGCCAGCCCGAGTTGGCGATATTCGCGAAGGCACACGGACTGAGAATTTCAAAGTTAAAGCCAAGCGCGTCAGCGATGGCGATGAATATGAATTCGATAAAATCGGCGATAAGCCGCTGACCCTCGAACAATTCATGAAATTGCGCAAAGGCAGCAAATGGGAAGCCATTTTCAGCGGCCTGGGTGCTTTGCGCGAAATCAAGTTCGACGCTGCGAAAAAGTAGGACTTTTAAGTAACGAGTTCAGCCAGGGAGCTATTTCAGCAGCTGCCTGGCTGAATTCTTTGTCAAAGGTTGAAAAATCCGGATTTTCTTCTCTGGTATTCTCGGGCACTTCAATTTTAACGTTTTTTTCACCGGCAGAAGCGTAACTTGTACTGCCTTCGGCAACGATCGCCTCTTTGGTAAATGCAGGGCAAATCAGCAGCGCAAGAAGATCCTGGTCTTCACCGTAGCTAGCCGCTTCTTCAGCCACGAGCGGCGCATTATCAGCCTGCGACCAGTTTGTCTGCAAAGCCCTGAAAACAAGCTTTGCGGCGTTCATTTCTTCGCAACCCGCCGAATCGCTTTTATTGAAGCTGTTGCGCCATTGCGCAATTTTGTTCAGTTGCTGTTCAAGCGAACATGAAAAATCGGCCGGAACAAAATCGATGATGCGATTTGCCAGATAAGAGCGCTCACCACTGCTCCAGTCGGCTATTTCGCGCCAATCGCCACTGTTAAGTTGGTTGAACTCCTGGCGCAGCTTCGAATTAAAGCTGCGATGTCTTTTCCTATCGGCTTCGTGCCGGGAATTTGGATCTTCGCCGAGTTGTTGAGCGATAGAGCGGCTGGCCCAGGCAATTTCAGGAAAAACATGAATGAAGAGAAATTCGAGCAGACCGGCCTGGTTTTCTTTTTGCGAAGCCAGGGTTTTTCTCACTGCCGCGACAATTTCATCGGTCAATTGCAGCCTGAAGGGTGAAAAACGATAACGCCCAAGGTCCTGCATGTCGCCGGTTAAACCAAAGGCAAAGCACTTTTCACGCCATGGCCTGGTCAATCTTCTCAGTTTAAGCTGAAGATACGACAAAACCGAGTAACTATCACGAACCTGTTCAGGTCTAAAATCTTCCAGCAAAATCAGAAACATTTCGGCCATAATTTCGCGAATGCGCTCAAAAATACTCATTTGCGGATTTTGCCAGAGCCAGGCCTGTTTGCAGATAAATGGACGGCATTCACTGATTATTTGTGCCGCCTTTTCCGAATCGGGGCGTTCGATAAACGCAGATACAATTTGCGCCAAAGTCTGATTTTCCATCTCTCACCTCTTTTTTAAAGTTATTTCAGGCCGCCACCAAAATTCAATAAAAAAAATTTCCCATTTTTCATTTTGGCTTGATTTGAAAGTGAGAATCAAAAAAAGGAGCGGCTTATGATTTGTTGCAAAAATTGCCCATTCCATCCGGTTGAAGGTTTTGCCAGTGAAAGATGCCGGGTGCCCCTATGTCAGGTTCCGGTCAATGGCCCACACCTCTGCATAAAAATGCCGATTACCCGTTGTTTTTATGATCGCTACGTCGTTGGTCGTCTTTATCAGAACGACCCACTTGCCAGGCAACTGGCACCCAATCTACTGGAAAAGGCGATCAAAGGCCGTGACCGGGCATTGATTCTTGCGCTGTTTCATGCTGCCGACCAGGCAACCCGAAGTATTTTCTGGAACTGGCTTGAAGAAAATGAACCGCGCAGTCTGTGGTTACTCAACCCGATTTTCTCGGCAGCCGGTCTCTTGCCTCTGGCCGCATTTTCAGGGGTCGGCACCCGTAAAAGCGAATATCTTTCAGCTTTGGTAGCAAACCCGTATTCGGGCAGTTCTTATCAATCAGTGTGCCAATCAATGGTTTCAATCTGAAGGAGGTTTTGTCGACGATGAAAGAATGTGACAAATGCGCTTTGAGACTACGTGGACGCTATTTTGCCCCCGATCTTTTTCGCAGTATTCCTTTGCATCTGCGACATATTTTCATTTGTGAAAATGAAGAGTTCATCGCAGGCGTACAAAGCAACCTGCAACAGCAAAAATCCCTCTGCCCCCGTGATTTGTGGGTTCTCACTTTTATTGGCAGCAACGAACCTTTTGCGCTAAGACACGCAACCAGAACTCTTGACCAACTAGTCGAAGCGGGGTCAGCCGAGTTGCTATGCAATCTGTTCGAAAACGCATCTTACGATATTCGGCGCGAGTTATGGCTCCACATGACCAAAGAACATCCACAACGTCTGTATCTGTTCGATTCCATTTTTGAAAAGCATTGCCTGGCACCGGTAGAAAGCGCAGATTATCAAAAATATCGGCAACTTTATCAATATAGCCTGCTTTTTGCAAATTCTGCTTCACCAGCTTTATTTGAAGATTTATACTGAAAACAATGAAGAAATACGCGATCACGATAATAATTTCGGGGGGCCAAAGTGGTGTCGACCGCGCCGCCCTCGATTTTGCCCTTGAGAACTCGATCATTTGCTGTGGTTGGTGCCCAAAAGGCCGCAAAGCTGAGGATGGTCCAATTGCCGAAAAATACCCTTTGCTCGAAACCGAAACAGAACTTTACCAGCAGCGAACCCGCATGAACGTTCAAGATTCAGATGCAACTCTGATCATTACCGATGGCAAAAGGTCGAGAGGAACGGATTTGACCGCCAAATGCGCCGACTACTATGCAAAACCATTATTTGCGATTAAAAGTTCTGAAAAAGAAGATATAATCAGGCTACTGGACTGGCTGAACCGTTTTAAACCACGAATTCTGAACGTGGCCGGGCCAAGAGGCAGCGAAAGCTCGACCATTTATCAACTGGCGAGAAGGGTTTTGCAGCAAAGTCTCAAGCCATCCCGGGCAAAATCACCAGGCTGGCCGCCACTCCGACCAATCACACCTGACCTTTTTTAAACTATGCTCAGCAAACCACCCTGGTTTTGCAAACCTTGTCGTAAAGGGTTTTCTTTTCGCCAACAAATATCATCAGCACGCCAAAAATGGTGAAACATGAGACCAGGAACAGGGCACTGCGTTTCAAAGCAAGTGCGAAAGAAACTTCGGCCAGGCCGTCTTCCTGGATTACCGCCGTTCCAGAGGCTATCTGACCGGGAGTCGCATGCTTCACTTTCCAGAAGATGGCGAAATATCCCAGCAATAAAATAAAAGGAAAACGAACGTTTAAATCGACAAGGGACTCGAAAATTCCTTTGCGGCGAACATAAAAATAATCGTCGCCAACCCGTTCGTATGACCAGTTGCTTATATCGTGACTTGCGGAAGTTTCTGAAACCATTGTTGCTCCGAAAACCACACGCTGCACCGGCCACCAGGCGATCCAGATACCTATCACAAGTAAAGCGACAAGGAGCAGATCGATCGCCCCACTTTTGACCCGTGCTGAAATGGGAGCATCGTTGAAAGTTTTTTTCTGCTCGGTAACTGTTTTTTTGCCGAAAGTTTTTGTCAGACTTTTCTGAATATTGCCAAGCTGTTGCGATGCTTTGCCGATGTTTTCACCCCAGTTGGTCTGTTTCAGGAAAGAACCGACCGACTGTGCCCATTCATTGATCTGGGCTGACCCCGGCATCGCGCCATCTTTTGCATTTACCACCTTCTCGACAAGATTCAGAAGCTGTATCGGTAACTGGTTAAGCTTTTGTTTTTCGAGGGGAACCCGATAAACCATAACTGGCTCGGGCACGCCTTTAAGATTTTGCGGCCCGATTTTCTCGGCAACTATTTCACTGCGATCCATTAACAGGTGCGTAGACTCACTGATGCCGATGCTTCCGCCGGGAAAACAATCGAGGGCTTCCATTCGCGCAGTAATGTTTACCGCATTACCAAAAATATCGTTTTCTTCGATACTGACGTCGCCTGAATTTATGACAACTCTTAGGTTGAGCTGTTTTGCCTCATCTTTGATGCGCTGATTGTATTCTTTGAGTAAAAGCTGAATTATGATCGCACAAATGACTGCATCGGTCGCACTCGGAAAAGTACAGAGAAACGCATCGCCGATAGATTTAATTATAGTACCACCGTAAAATTCGATTACCGGACGCATCAACTGACTGTGGCGCCTGATAAGTTCGATGACTTCCTCACGGCTGGCATTGGCTGCCGTGGCAGAATAACCCTGAATGTCGGTCAGCATTATCGAAAGGTTCTGCGAACGTATACCTGGTGGCATTATGCAAGTTCCCCTGTAGATTATTTGTTATGAAAATGATAAAGCAAAGTCCGTATTTGATCAATTGGAAATTCAAAAATTGAATCAGGCGTGCAATAATTCAAACAGTTCATGCGTTCCTTCTTTACCTTTGATTTCAAATCGACCCAGAGATCGGAAACTGACCAGATTCCCTATCTGCTGCTCCATGTCAGCGGTCGCAACCATACGAGTGTTTGAAATTTTTCCGGCCAGTCCTTTGACCCGGGCCGCCATATTTACCGCATCGCCGATCAGGGTAAAATCGAGCTTGCCGGTTTTACTGCCGATTTTTCCGGAAACGACTTTGCCGCATGATAAGCCTGAATTCAGCGAATAGGGAAAAGATGGATTTTCAGAAGATAAGAGCTTTTGCAGGGCAAGCACTGTTTTGCATGCCCGCAAAGCAGGAGCTTCGGCATCTGCTTTTTTCCGAAAAACGATCATGACGGTATCATCAACAAGCTTGTCGATGACTCCATGGTAAAGACCGCATACCCTGGCGCAGCTCGCCAGAAAATAGTTCAACTGGTCGACAACCTTTTTCGGGGCCATGTCTCGGGTTGAAGATTCGAAGTTTTCCGGCTCACAAAAAAGAATTGCCGCTTCTATCAGCTCGCCTCCAGGCTGAAGATCAGTCTCTCTTTCACCGACGACGACATCGAGAACTTCACTGGAAACATATTGCGACAACTTTTCCTTTTCACTCAAGCCTTTAGTCATGCGATTCAGCTGCTCTGAAAGGCTGGCAAACTCATCACCACTCTTAACCTGAAATCGGTGCTGCAAGTCGCCGGCGGCAATTTTATTGAGCCCACCGGCGATCTTTTCGATTGGCTCGATGAAAACGATACTGCTCAATTGCCAGACGAGAAGTGCGACAACAGCCAGATAAACAAAAGCCGACAAACCCATAAAGATCGGTTTTGCAAAAAAATCAGCCGGTAACCGCCTTGCACGCAAAAGAATTATATACGGCCACTTCTGCTCATAACCGGCGAAGATCATCTGATAATCATTTCTCGAATCATTTTCCCAGACAATCTGTCTTTTCAACTTATGACAAAGAGAAACAATCGGCATAAATCTTTCGGCAAAGAGATCCTGCGAAGAAAATTCTTCAAGTCGTTTAATTCCCGAATTATCACGGAAGAAAATAGCCTGATCGACCAGGTAGTCGCCCCATTTTTCGGAAATTGACATTTCTTTTTTAAGATCGGCAAAGGCACGATTGATAACCGCTTTTTGTGAAATCGCCAAAATAAGCAGAGTCTCTGGCATTGGCCTTGAAAGACGATCAGAACCAAAAAGCTGCAGTGAAGTGAACTTCATATTCTTTGAAACTCTCGAAATGTCAGTAAAAAGACCCGCATGCCTCAAAAAGTCATGCAGGGTTGTGCTGTTTCCCATGCCTTTGGTTAAAGCCATGACAATATTACTGGTAGATTTTTCGAATTGCGGTGATTGATAAAGAAATTGCATATAAGACTGCGACAGGGCAAGAATAAGATCTAACTCGTTTTTTTTGAGCCCATCATCGTCATTTTTGCGACCTATATCGATAAAATTGGAAACTCCCTCGACGTCTTCAAAGTATGCCCCGACTGAAATTGATTTACCGGGCCAACCGAGTAAAGCCTGCTTTTGCTGCTGGAACTCGGAACTTGACTCGAGCAAATCAGCCAGAAGAAAGTTTTCTTTCTCATAGCCGGCGATTTTTCCAAGTATTTGCTTTTGCAGAATCGACTGGCGTAATTGCAGATACTGTCTGATCGTCTGCCGGGAGCTTTCATCGTTATAATCCTGAAAAGCCGAGTAGCTAAGAAAAACAAGAGAAAGGGGCAGCAAAGATGCGAAAAATATTGCCACAAGAATTTTGCTTGCAACTGAAATCCTGAAATTCATTCCGAATAAAGTCAGACGCAAAAAAACGACCGAACCGAAAATGAACAGAAACAGAAGCGACAACCATGCCTTGTCCTTATACTGGAACATTTCATGCTGCAAATGTCTTTTTTCTACAGCTACTTCGAACATCAGAACCTTGTTGCGCCATTTATGGGTATTATTGACCAGGATTGTTCCAGAGCTGATCAATTGCTGCAAAAAGTTTTCCGGAGCGAAAGTACTGATCTTCAGACTCTTTTCGTCTTCTTCTATATCACCCAAGGCTCCACCAAGGTAATGGTCGGGAAAACGGACCTTTTTGTCAGTCCTGATGATTCTGCGCTTAAAAATGCTGTCTGAGTTTGCCTGCAAGGCAAAGTCAACCAATTGGCGGGAAGAAATGTCCTGGGCACGCACAACCGCCAGATAACCGCCTAAATTGAAAGAATTCTGCCCATCATGAGCGGTTGCCGGGGAAAAATGGTAAAACACAGGCCCGGTTTTTCCAAGTCTGGCGGCGATGGTGCGTTTTATCGTCCCCGGAGCAATGTTCACCGGCGTGATTGTTTTAAAAAGAGTCTGCAACAAAAATGCAACGTTATCTGCCAATCTTGCTTCACCGTCTTTACGCAACATTTCTGCAATCATCTTCTTGCTTGAAAAATCATTTAAAATAGACTTTTTATCCTGCCGACTCAAAAAAGCAAGCAGTCTTTTCAACAGAAGTTTGGGAAGATTTTTGACCAAGTCGCGCAACTCTTCGGCGAGATTCATACTTACCCGGGAGGTATCAGGTCCGTAGTAAAAAAGGCCGGCTACTTCAAAGCCCATGTGGCTGGAAAGTTTTTTTCGCAGGATTTCGGCATTCATTTCCTGAAATCGCCTTAATTGTGAATCCATTTCAGAAAATGTCACCTCACCAAAGCCCCAGCATTGGTCAAAAGCCCTGAATTTATTTTGCAGCATGAATTCCAGCGAGGCTTCGCTGAAAAAACGATTCATCTCATTGGTTAATTGTGGTTTGATCATATCTACTTTTCGTTTCAACGACTGTTTGAGAAACGAATCGAAAGCCAGGCTGAAACAAAAGCATGGAAAAGCCAGCAATACCGTCCAGGCAGTGATTGCCAGTAACGGTGAAATGGTTGCCTTGTCGGTTGATCGCTTTTTCACGCCTCTGCCTTCCTTTCGCCAACCAATTGCCAACATTTGAGCCCTTCGACTTTGAGAGGCTGCAAAAGAAAAAATTCTTCAATTTTACGGCTAGAAGCCTCATCGATAACGACACGAGAGATTTCAGCAATCTTGCTCAGGGCTTCGAGATCATTTGCCAACCGCAAAACTTTGCCGGTAATACTGAAATCCATGTGCACCCCAACCAGGCCAAGATTGCCGGAAATAGCCGATCCAGAGGCTATCCCCACGCCATTTTCCAGGGAAAATTTTCCATCAGCTTCTCTTCTGGAATTTAATGAGAATAAAATACGCCGCATGTCCTGTGCCGCTCTGACTGCTGCCAAAGCCGTGTTTTGGCAGCGATCCTGATAAAAAACTGCAACTATCGCGTCACCAATAAACTTGTCAATTACGCCACCATTCCCGACAATTGCCGGTTCCATCTCGGTAAAATATTCATTTAAAGTTTCGACGACCGTTTCCGCAGGAAAATTCGAAGAGATGGTTGTAAAATTACGCAAGTCTGAACAGAGAACGGTCACTTCTACTTCTTCACTAAGGTTATCATGATCATTTTCGCTGGCCGAAAGGTTTTCGAGAAGTCTTCCGGACACGAATCTTGAAAGATGCTGGCGTTGCAACAACCCGACCGTCATATCGTTGAAGGCCGCGCCCATGTAGTCGAACTCATCATTATTCTCGATATTCAGCTTAACTCTGAAATCGGCCTTCTCGATAATTCGAGTGGCAGCAGAGTTCAGAGCCGAGATCGGCGGCAAAAACAGGCTACTGACAACTTCAGCAAGAACGAGTAATGACAACAAAGAAAAGGCAAAAACAGCCAAAGGCAAAAGCGAAATCAAAGATTTCGCATCAGCCGCGGAATTTATCTGACAACGACCAGCCAACATAATCGGCGAATCTTGAAAAATCCGCCAATCCAACAGTTCGGTTTTTTCGCCCACGGTTACCATACTGCTACCAGAACTGCCCTGCAAGGCTGCCTTACGCAAAACCTCGGTAAAATAATTAACCGATCTGGGATCGCCGCAGAATTTCAACTGCTCGAACTCGGCGCTGTCTCTTTCAGCAACCGCCAGGTGCAATTCAAAAACACTGTTGATATCTGAAAGTAATTTATGGGGAAAACCCTCTGAATTCTTCAATATCTCAAAGTAACTGTCTTTTAGCTTCTGACTCAAAATTACCGCTGCCTTTGGCTTTAGTGATTCAGAATCAAGATCCGGCAATAAAAAATCCTGACTCAGAAAAATTGGGCTCGTTTTAACCAGTCTTGGTTTGATCAACCCCTCCTGGGCCATGATCAAAGCTTCATCGAGCAATTCGAAAAAACCTGACACAACACCATCGGCCAGTTCACTACGGCGCAAATGTCTGATAACATCGGGGTCGTTATTTTTTATTGCCCCTAAAGAAGCCAGAAACTTTGCACTGTTGCCGACCTCCAGTTGATCCGGATCATTAGGGATCCTAAAATCAGCAAAGCTGATCAAAGAACCATCGTTTTTATAAATCAGACAGCTATCACCATTGTATTTGAACAACGGCTCCATTTTCTTGAGATTTAGCCGATCAGGGCTGTTTTTTTGCACAAAATTGGTGAATAACTCTTTAATCGCAATATTGTTGAATGATTGCCGATTTTTGGCTTCGATCAGCAAATTTTCAAGTCTGTCCAGTCCGACCGTCAATTTGTTCTTTGCGACCCCCAGTAACAGCTCACGCTCTTTTCTGGCGATCATTTCAGACAGAAAAGACGACATGAATGCCGGCGGAAAAAGAACTATGGCCATCAGCAAAACAAATTTGCGACGCAGTTCCATTTTAAAACTGAAACCAAAAAGAGCGATCTTAACCCATAGAATAAAGAGTGCCAGAAGCAAAATTCGCATCATCGTGGCCAACAGGCGATCGTAAGAAGCTAAGTCATCTTCAAACAAACGAACAAGTTCGATACGAATCCCACTGAACAGCTTATCTTCATAGTTTTTACCATTTAACTTTGGGAAAAGGCGCTTTTGATTGCGCTGCAAAATCAGTAATTCAATTGGAATCGAATCTTCGAGCACTATTTTGTTCTCTGAATGATCAAACGCTTTGCCTGAGAATGAATCTGTCTGTCGGAACAGTTGCCGTTCAACCTGATAAAGATGGCTTCTGACAACTCGACGGCTCTGTTTTTGCAGAATGGCAAGATCTATATCCTTTTCGAGAATGGCAACATTGACCAGACCGGTAAAATTTCCATCGACCACGGTCAGGCGTGGGTAGTAAAAGAGAAACTGAAAGTTATAGCGGTCGACAAAAAACCTGTAAGCCTGGTTTGGGGGCGGACGAATAGCATAATAAACACTGATGAATTTGCGATACAGCGACTTCAGATGTTCACCAACATCGGAAAAGCCCTTTGCAATGGCTTCTCTAATCCAGTTATCGATCATCGCAACAATCTGTTTATCATCTTTAAATGAGTAATAATCACGAATGTCATACAAGGAAAAGCGATTGACAAATTCGATGAATTCCTGGCGGCAAACAGGATCAATATTGAAATCAGTTGAAATAAAAACCCGTGTCTTGCGGCAATAATCACCGGCCCAGCTTATAAAAAGGGGTTTTAGGCCATACTCAAGGCGCAGTTCCTTTTCAAGAAAGGTCAGGTAGTCTTCGCCATTGGGAATGAATTGGTGCATAGCCATTTTCTGCGCATATTTTTTTTCGCTGGAACGAATGGCAAAATCAATGTAGTTTTCAGGCTTCAGATCGTTTTTGAAGCCGGCCATTTCCTGATATGCGGCTTCTTTTAGTGCCGCCTCACGCCATAAGTAGTTTTTCTGTTCGAGTTCGCCGAGCCGAAATCTGATCAACTCCAGGGGCACGCCAAAGCTGATCAGCAAAAGAAAGCACAGAATCGTTGATGAAACGTATTTGAAATTAAACATCCTGCAGCCTTTAAAATAACGACTACAGGATATCAGTTTTTATTGAAAATTGTTAAGTTTGCTCAGTTCAGAACTCTTGAATGAGAATCGGCGGTCAGATTGATGTAGAGCTCATAAAAACGTCGCAGAGTTTTTCTGGCCTTGAGCTCTTCTTCATGTTCAAGGTTTTTTCTGGTGAGCATATCGATAAGCTCTTTCGGGCCGGTAACCAGGCTCAGTTCTTCCTGAAGCTGCCCTTCATTGACACTCTGATCGATTACCGCGTCGAGCAATTTAATTTCGACATCGGTCATCGGTTCAGCCAGTTTTATGCTTTCATCTGAAAGAGCCTGAATCATCAGGTCGCTGACCTGTTCCATAACTTTGGTATCGAGCATTTTTCCTAACCTCGCATCAGCAGGACTTATTTTCGGCTGAGATTATAATTTGTCGCCGGCAAAAAATCCAGCGACAATTTTGAAAATATCAAGCAATCTTTCAAGAATCGAGTTTAACGGCATCAGGAAGCTTCAGAAGCTCTTCGTGCACCTTTTTTTTGAAATCTTCAGGCAGCCGGGCTTCATATTCCGAAATGATTTCGATGCCGTCGCGATGCAATTGTTCGGCATCGGTAAACATCGCCTTAACTTTTTCGAGGGTCATTTTCAGTTCGCGGGAAAGATTCTCTTCGATCTTTTCCCACTTTTCATTCAAAGCACGGTTGAGCTTCTGATTATGGTCAATAAGCTTATAAACCAGCATCTGATGAGTTCCCTGGCTGGCGCCTTTAAATTCTGCCATTTTTACCGCCAGATCATCTTTCCAGGCTTTCAGTTCATTGATTTCACTGACGAGATCTTCAATCTGATGATCTTTCTCGGCCAATTTGCGCTGATAATGTTCCTCGGTTCTCTTGTTCTGTTTGAACATGTCGTCGGAAATAGCGGCACGCACATTTTCCTGCTCGTGCCTGATTGAGCTGATTTCCTGCTCGTATTTTTCTTTGATCAGGGTGATTTCACGGTTCTTGAAATAGATTACCACTTTGCCGCCGAGGGCAAACAAAACGGTAAGAATGATTATCAGGCCAATCACATGAAGTGGGTCCATATTTTTCTCCAGATGCTTTTTGCGATATAAGGTTGTGTGACTAAACTTATCGATCAGGTGAATTGAATATCGCCGCTGACCGATTCTGCGCGGAAAATAGCTCCATGACTGCCGGACTTGAGACAGGTGCCCTGGTTGTTCATCGGAGTCATATCCCCCTTCCAGTCGAGTATGGAATCGCCGCTTCGGGTGGTTGCCTCGACCTGACTCCATGGGCCATCCATTTTTTCGACGATAATGTCGCCTGAAGTCGTAATCAGTCTGACGTCGGTATCTTCTGTAATTATGCCTTCGGTCAGCAGAATGTCGCCAGAAACGGAATTGATTTTAAGCGCTTCAATTTTTGAGCTTCTAACGAGAAAATCGCCAGAAGTTGATTTGATTTGCAGGTCAATTTCACCACCTTCGATTTGAATCGCACCGCTGACCGTTTCGATCAATGACTGCTTCAAATCGGCACCCTGGATGCGAATGTTACCGCTAACCGTTTTCAGCTCGCCAATTCGATAACGGCCACGAATTCTGATAGCAGAAGAAACGGTTTTGCAGCTTACTTCCAGGTCCGGGGGTAAGGTAATTTCCATATCCATCAATGCTTTTACCGACTGATTCTTGTCGAAACCAACATACAGAGTATGATCTTCAATATTCATGCCGTTGCGGGCAAACCATTGCGCCGGCTGATACTCACCCAGACACTCTTTGCTGATACGGCCGGTTACGTGCAATTTGAATTCTGAACCTTCGGAAATTCGAATTTCACCGAAGATATTTTCAATATTGAATCTTGAACAATCGGCAATACCTTCTGGCGGCTGAACGACAAAGTCAACGGAAACACCGTCAACCGGATCGCCCTTGACCTGGCCAATTTCTGCAGCCATGGTTCCAACCACTTCCTGCATCCAGTTACCAAATTCTTTCATCTTGTCTTTAAATTCACGACTGCGCGGTTCGGCTTTCTTGATCGCGTGTTGAACCGTATGCTGAACCGTCTGAGCCAGGTTGCGCAGATCAAAACCTAGTTTGGTGGCATCACGAAAAGGATTGAAACCATCGTTCTGATAATCCTGACGCGATTCTTCACGGCGGGGTTCTTCACGGCGAGGTTCTGCCTGTTCCTGCTGCTTTTGCGATTCAGACTTTTCAACTTCTTCTTTGCCAAGTGCTTTAAGAAGCTTTTCTGATTCTTCAACGCTGATTTTACCTTCAGCAAGCATTTTTAAAATCATGGTTCTGGCGTCAGACATGTAATCCTCCTGCAATAGTGGCGAGCTTTTAACTTCTCCATGATATAACTGTCAAGCAAGCTTAGCAACCAGCCAAAACTGTCGGGTAAAATTATAATTCGACGGGCACGATCGAAAGCCCAAATTCCTGGGCAAACCTGCCACAAAAACAGGACAAAGCATCGGCTGAAATATCGCAACCAACCCATTGCCGCCCCAATTTTTCGGCACAAATCAGGGTGGTTCCACTGCCAAAGCAAAAATCACCAACGCGATCGCCCGGCGCTGAAAGAGCCTTGATTATCCTTTCCAGCAATGCTTTTGGTTTTTGGGTCGGATAGCCGCAGCGTTCAGCCGACATCGGGTTGATGATCGGGATATCCCAGACATCATCTACGGGCGTGCCATCGGGATGCGGACAATAATGACGCCCGGCCGCAGATTTGATTCCGCCGCGCGCATAGCCCGAAGTCTGTTTGTACGGCACTCGAACAGCGTCGATATCAAAATAAGGCCTGGAACCGCGACAATACCAGAGCAAAGTGTCGTGTTTACAGGAAAACCGCTTTTTAGAACGGCCGCCACCGGTATAATGCCAGATAATCTCGTTGATGAAATTTTCCCGGCCAAAAATGCCGTCGAGCATCACTTTTGCGTAATGTGCCGCCCGCCAGTCAAGATGCAAGACCAGGCTTCCCTGCTCGTCAAGTAAAGCAAACAATGCTCTGAGCCTTTGTTCAAGCCAGGGCAGATAGGCGTCGAGATCTCCTTGCCAGCGATCATCGTAGCTATATTCGGCGGTTGAGCCGACCCGCTCACGGCCGGTTAAAAAGGGTGGGTCTAGATAAATAAGCCTGAAACTGCCGGGCTCAAGTAAAGAGGCGACATCGAGCATGTCGCCTCTGAAAAGTTTTCTTTCGTTTTTATTATGGTCGACCACGTTTTAGATCAACAGTTTCCAAGCCTTTCAGAAAGGTACTGCTGCAGTTCGTCGATATTAACGCGTTCCTGCTGCATGCTGTCGCGATCGCGCACGGTTACGGTGTTATTTTCAAGGGTATCGAAATCGACGGTAATGCAAAAGGGCGTGCCGATTTCATCCTGGCGGCGATAAAGCTTGCCGATGCCAGCGGTATCGTCATAGACGGTTCGCCAGCCGCTCTTTTTCATCAATTCGTTTTTGATTTTAATGGCAGTATTACGGATATTCTCATTGTTCTTTTTCAAAGGTAAAACGGCAACCTTGATCGGAGCGAGTTCGGGGTGCAGCCTGAGCACGACACGGGTATCATCGTTTACCTGTTCTTCATGGTAAGCATCCATCAAGAAGGCGAGCGTAGCACGATCAACACCGGCTGAGGGTTCGATTACGTAGGGCAAATAATGTTTATTGCTTTTCGGATCAAAATAGGTCAGTTTGTTGATGGCATGGGTATTGGGTATCTCGCGACCATCGCCAAGCACCAGTTTTCCGCCTTTGGTATGGCAGGTAAGATCGAAATCGGTGCGGTTGGCTATTCCTTCTACTTCGTCATATTGCTTGTTTTCGTCTTCACGGTCGGGAAAGAAGCGATACAAAAGATCGACGGTTGCCTTGGCGTAGTGGGCCAGCTCTTCTTTTTTCTGTTCGTATTTTTTAAGGTTTTCAGGCCTGATACCCAGCTCGACATACCAGTTATAGCGATCTTCAACCCACTTGTTGTGCCATTCATCATCTGAGCCGGGTTCAACGAAAAATTCTATTTCCATCTGTTCGAATTCGCGCACTCTGAAAATGAAGTTACGGGGAGTGATTTCGTTTCGGTATGATTTGCCGATCTGGGCGATACCGAAGGGCACCTTGCGATTGGTTGAGTCAAGAACATTCTTGAAGTTGATAAAAATGCCCTGAGCTGTTTCGGGGCGCAGATAAGAAATATTGCTTTCATCGGCGACTGGTCCAACAGTTGTTTTAAACATCAAATTGAATGGTCGCGGTTCGGTAAGATCGTGCTTGTCGCCTTCAGGGCATTTTTCATTAGGGTCAACCTGGTCGGCACGAAATCTTTTTTTGCATTTGCGGCAGTCGACCATCGGATCGGAAAAAGTTTCTTCATGGCCAGAATACTTAAGCACGAGACGATTCATGAGAATTGCGCAGTCGAGACCTTCCATGTCGTCGCGTTCATAAACCACCCGGCGCCACCATGCTCTTTTGACGTTATTTTTCAGTTCGACACCAAGTGGGCCGTAATCCCAGGTTCCCTGGAGTCCACCATATTGCTCGCTACCCTGAAAAATGAAGCCGCGTCTTTTGCACAAAGAGATGATTTTGTCGAGATCTACCATTGTTTTCTCCGATTCTTGCTTTAAGCAGGTTTATCTGAAATTGCACGGCAATTATAAGCTTTGCGAAGAGAAAAATCAATTCTAAGTAGCTTAAATCCGGGGTAACGCTGCAAACACCCTACAACTGTTAAAAAAGCAGGCAAAAGGAGCAAGGTACAACTGTTTGGTTTTTTCTTCACGAAATGTTAAAATTGAGAAAACATTGTGTTCAGGAGAGATTTGTATGAGAATTTTCGCTCTCTTAATGGTGTTGGTGCTCTTTTTTCTTGCCAGCCCCAATCTTTACGGCGAAGAAAATGCTCCCTGGCAATTGCTTCATCAACAGGCGGTTGAAAAAGCAGTTAACCAATGCCGTGAAATCATTTTTCCCTTCAGCGCCCAGGCCGGTTTTCCCAACAAACTTCCCAAGGAACTGATCGGTAAAAGCTGGCAGGAAATTCGTATTGCCGTGGCCAAAGCCTGTTTTAAATGCTCAAGAGTTTTCATGGAAATGACCGAAAAATACGAGTTTCCAGTGAAAATGCGACTTGGCGCCCAATACTTTCGCAAAAGATTCATTCTTGGAACTCATATTTACCCGCACAAAACTGAAAGCAGCCGAGTCCATGAATTTCAATGTCGCGATTTTGCCAATTCCTGCGACCTTGGCCTGAAAGAACTTGAGCTGTGGGCGAGAGCCGAGCCACTTCCCGGGGCCGCTGAAATAGTTTGGGCAACAAATGCCCATGCCGGTCTAACACGGGTTAAAGAGATGTTGCCCTCTTTACCGAAACAAATCCCGGATGAAAACGCCCGGCAAACCTGGCAAAGAATAGCGCGATCGACTATTCTCGCAGGCAATGAGGCCGGTATGACCGCCGCCCGGGTCGGCAACCATGATTTTCCCGCCTGGCGTTTGAAATTTGCCGTAAAGTATTTCAAGGCTACAGCCAAAGCAGCTGTTGCCGGCAGCTGGTATTCACGCGAAACCAATCCTGAATATTGGCAACAAGCCTGTCTCAAACTTAAAAGTGCTGTTGAACCACTGACTATCGAGGTCAATGAATTGCTGAAATCTCTACCGAGTCATAAATGATTTTTCGAGGTGAAATTGTGAAAAGAACCGCTGTTTTGATGATTGTTCTGTTTCTCAGCCTGATCTGTTCCGCTGTTTCCGCACAAGGCCACGGAAACGAAGATTTGCGTTGGGCCAAAAGCCTTATGGATAGAGGCGACTATGCCTACGCCATTGAAAAGTTTACTGATATAGCCCGTTCGCCGCGCAATCCCGAAGCGGTGAAAAAGGAAGCAATGTACTACATCGGCTACTGCCATGTTAAAAACAATGATCCCTGGCAGGCGGTCAGAGTTTTCGAAAGATTTCTTGAAAAATACGACGACGGCATCAGTCGTGAATTCGTTCCCGATGCGCTGTATGTTCTTGGTCGGGTTTATGAGGAAACCGGTGATCGCCGTTCGGCAATCCGGGTTTACCGGCGCTGCTACAAAAATTATCCACGAAATTCCTTTGGCAGAAAGTCATCCGACCGTCTTCGCGAATTGAACGTCGGTGGCTCGGGTGGCAATACCGATCCTTTCGATGATAACTATAACGGTGATGACAATCATCACCATGATGATGATTACAACCACCATCACACTGGTATTTCAAGAGAAATCAGACAACTGCTTCGTATTGCCGAAGATATCAGCAACTCTTTCACCCGTGATCAGATGCTGCTTGAAGGCAGCGACCGCGCCAGAACCGGTGAAGATTTTATCGCACTGGCCAAGGCTATCGAAAATGATTTCACCAGAGGTCAGCTGGTTAACAAGGTTAGCAAACATCCAAGATTCAGCGAATTCAGCAGCAAAAGTATGATCGAAATGGCTGGCTTCATCAACAACAGTTACACCCGCGACCAGTTCCTGGTAGAACTTGCCAAAAATATGGCCAATCGCGACTATGTCAGCAGTTTCGAATTCGTCGATGTCTCGGCCGCGATCGATAACGATATGATGCGCCAGCAACTTTTCAATGCCGTCGCTGATGGGCAGGCCTTCAAACTGATGAGTGCCCGAACCATCGTCGACCTGGCCAAAACCTGCGGCAATTCGTATATCAGTGATCAATTCCTGCTGACCGCGGCAAAAAAATGTCCGCTCAGTTACCGGGAATGTATGCTGCTTGCCGAAGCCTCCGACAACGCCTTTACCCAGCAACAGATCATGCAGATCGCCAAAAACAAGGATCTTGGCTCATACCATCGCCCGAGGTCAAGAATTGTTGAAAAGCCCGAAAAAGTTCCTGAAATAAGTCTGGACATGACCGACCCCTTCGCCGGTTTCAATTTCAACCGATCCCAGATTCTGCGGGTTCGCAATTTCATCAAGGCAGTTGAAGGTCGCAAAAACATGAAAACAGCTTTTAACAGCCTGAAAAAATCTGACATGAATTTGGCAACAGTGCGTGAGTATATGGAAAAATACAAAACGCTTCAGAATTTCGACGACGCACACCGTCAGCGCTAAACTGCCCGATAAAAAGGGTGTCTCATAGTAGCCAACTTAGCAAACCTGAGATGCCCCGACTTGATCGGGGCATCTCAGGATAGGCTTTAAATAATGATCGCCCGCTTACTCCTTCGGGGCACAAGCTCGTCGGGCGATGACATTAAGTGAAGCCGGGCATTATTCTTCAGCTGCTGCGACCCTTGTGGTCCTTGCGATGCCCTACCGCCATCAGTTCGAACTCGTCGAGTTTGATCGGTCCACGGCGCCAGTCTCCGGCTGTGCCTCCATAGATGTTGTCTATTTTCAAACCGACCCGATTGACCATGCGAACGATTTCCGGTGGAGTGTAGTATCTTTCAATGCCACAAACAGTAGCCCTGACGCCATTGCGATCAACGGAATTTTCCTCTCTGGTACTAAGCGTCAGAAGATTGAATTTTCCATCGTTAACCTCAGCGTCGGAAAATTGCCTTATCGGTTTGAAAGCGCTTAAAACAGTAACCAGAAAAGGACTGCCCGGATCGAGCGAGTCGGCAATATTTGCAAATATTGCCATATCCTTGGCCCAGATGTCGTCTGTTTCTTCAAAAAGACAAAGGGCGCCTTCACATAAAGAAATAACCGCTGAAAACTTGCGCTCTGGCTTGTAGTCCTGCGCCGGGCACTCGATGAATTCTATTTTCAGGTTTTCAGATTGCGCCTTTTTGCGGGCCAGAGCCAGCATTCCCGAAGACTGATCGAGACCGGTAACCCGGTAACCGCGACGGGCAAGCTCGATACTGTGACGACCGGTGCCGCAGCCAATATCGAGAATGGTTGCCCCAGGCTGTAATTTGAGCTCTTCAATGAGAAAATCAACCTCAGCGGTGGTGTTGCGGGTAAAAGATTCCGCATCATACTCGGGAGCAATGGTATCGAAAAAGCTTTTCCATTCAGAGGTCATGGATTGCTTTCTCCGGGCAAGGCTTCATTCAATTCTGTTGCGGATGCGACACCGACTTCAGGCGAAATTGGCTTTTGGGGTTGAGGCTGTAAATCGGGTTTTGCCTGGCTTTCTTTTTGACTTTCGCCTTTTTTCATGCGTTCGAACATCTTGAGAATGTCGTTTTTTACCGCAGATTCGGCTTCAAAATCATCACCCGGCTGGTCGATATTGTTGAGTTCGCAGGTTTTGTTGATCAAATCGAGACATTGCAAAACTTCTTCACGGCTAAGTTTGGTATTGATGCGCCGGCTACTGAACTTAACATCTGATTTTCCATCTTTGGATGGGATTTTTTCGTGAATATGCTGGGTCAACTTGTTGGTAACCGAGGCAACATGATCGAACGGAATTCTTTTTTGCTGCATGCCGTAAAGCATGCGATCCACAGACTTTGCGCCTTCTACTGAGAAGGTCGCCTCGGCGCCGTCTTCGGCCTGAAGCATATAATGGTTTTTGAACGCCAGCAGAATGATTTTGCCGTAAACACCTTCGATCAATTGCTGAGATCCTTCAGCAAACATTGAAATCAAGCCGATATCGCCACTTTTGATACCTTTAGCTACTTCTTTTGCGCCATCGATGATCTCTTTGCGATTTTCCTGATTGAATGCTTTTTCCGTAACAATTTCAAATCCTTTTTCAAATGTCGCCGCGGCAAAATCCTTACCAGCCGTATGCAGGAAAGAAACGCCATAATAGCCACCGACAACGACGGCAATGATAATGATGACAATTAAAAGACATCCGCATCCACAACAGGTTTTCTTGTTCAACTCAGCACCCCCCACAACGAACTGTTACCCATACAAAATAACAGAAACATTGAAAATTGGCACTAAAAGTAAAATTTTCGCCGCAATCTACCAATGCCATTTCTCAACCGTAAGTGCTGGAAACTAGAGCGAGAGCAGTTCAAAAATCTCGTGTTTTCCGGCTTTGCCTTTGATTTCTACAGTGGCAACGAGCCTTGATTTCACCTGGTTTTTCAATTCGTGAATGGTTTTTCGGGAAGTAAGAATTCTTGTCGTTTCAGCTTTTTCAGCGATGCTTTTCAGACGGGCGGCGAAATTTACCGTATCACCAATTACGGTAAAGTCCAGCTTTCCGATCCTTGAACCTATTTTTCCGGAAATAACCGAACCAGAAGCAAGACCAAGCCGGCAAACGAAAGGAAAATCGGCAAAGCTTTTGCAAAAACGCCGGTTAATTTCAAAAGCTGCTCTGGCTGCCCGTAAAGAATGGTTTTCCTCACCGGCTTTTTGCCGAAAGACCAGCATAACCGAATTTTCGATCATTTTATCGATGATTCCGCCATGATTTCGGCAAATACTGGCGATTTCGGCAACAAAAACATTGAGAAATTCCAATACCTTTTCTGGATCACTTTCAGCTGCGAAATCAGCGAATTCAATTGGTTCACAGAACAAAACCGCGGCTTCAAGCAGTTCTCCTCCCGGAGCGAATTCAGCATCCAGGCCGGCCGCCACTTCCTGATAAACTTCTTCAGAAACATATTCAGAAAGGATTTTTCTCTCCCTGATCCCCTGCAGCATGGAATTCAAAGTTCCCGCCAGCTGATCGAATTCATCGCCGGTTTCAGCCGTAAAAGAAAATTCAAGATCGCCGGAGCCGACTTTCATCATTTCACTGGCAACTTTTTTAACCGGAGCAACAAAAAACAGATTGGCAACAAGAAAAATTATTATCGCCGTAATAGCCATAAAAAGCAGAACCTGCAAATGCTCTGTTTGAAAAAAGCCTTTTTTTGCCGCAATCGGCCTGATTCGCCCAAAACAAATGTATGGAAGAGCATCATCGAACATGGCCACTTCAATGTCATCACCGGCCTCCCAAACCAGGTCCCGCCTCAAAAGGTTTGCCAGTCTTAGCTTATCCATTGTTTTTTCTTTTTCGAGTTTTTCAGAACAGTTTTCTGCCGATAAAGAAAGCTCTTTGCCGTTGATCAAGGCGATTGCCATATCTATTTGCCAGTTGGCACGTTTTTCACTTAAAGGAAACTGCCGGTATGCCCTTTGAAGCTGCTCATTCACAAGTTTTTTCACCTGAAACCCAGGAAAAAGCAAGGTTTGCGGCACTCCAACTCCTTTATCGTCTTCTCCAAACAAGAGTAAGCAGGCGAACCAAAATTTGTGGGCAAGTTTTTCTATTTTTTGAAACTTTCCGACGCTTTCTACCACAATGTTTACGCTGGTCTTATTTGAAGCTACCTTGTCGAGAAGTCTGCCAAACACTCCAACATCGCCTTTAAGCAAAGGAGAAAGGTTAAGAATCTCGATCATCTGAAAGACAAAAACTTCGAAAGCTTTCATTTCCTGTGGGCGCCACTTTTCATCAGGTCTTAATTCATCGTTCGGGAAAAATAGTTCACGGAGCCCTGACAATTCCTGCAGAAAAATAACATCGATCTTGTTCGCAGCAATAAATTCATGTAAAAGGCGATTTCTTTCATTTACATTTTGAGCCTGCTGTACCCGTATCGCCATTTTGACATTTTCCAACTCGATTTGACTGATACTTGAATTCAACTTCTTCTTTACGGCGGCAACCTTTTGTTGCAGCACTCTTTGCGCCTGTTGCACCTGGTTTATTTTTCCATATTCATTGAATGAGCTATAGGCAAAAACAAAAATAGACGCAGGAAACAGTCCGGCAAGAATAAGAGCAAGAAAGACTTTCATTGAAATGCTTAAATTGAAATTGGCTCCCCAGAGTGCGACATGTAAAAACATCATGGTACCGAACAAAAATAGTAGCCGCAGCAAAAAGACAAAACTATTCTGATATGGCGACAGATTTCCCTGCAAATGCTCTCTTTGGCAATGGACACTCATCATTGGTGGATTGTCGAAGTATTTTTCAAGGTTGCGGGGAACGATTCCCCCCCTCTGCACTATGTGAATAAAGCTTTCTGGCGGTAAAAACTGTCTGACCAGGATACCCTGAGAGTTTTCACGAAGCTTACAGAACCTTGAAGCCTCGTAAGCCCAGGGCAAATCCAGTTTCTTGCCCGGAAATACTATTTTTCTTTTGAATTGCTTTTTCTCCTTAGCTAAAGCTGAGTTCAGCAAAAGTTTCGGATTAATATCTGCTTCTTTGATCAAAGCCAGGTAAGAATTTTTGCTTTTCTCACTGTAGTAGAACTGGAAATATACCGGTCCGGTATCGCCAAATTTTGCAGAAATCGTTTTGCAAACCTTTCCGCTCACCGGTGCAAACTCAGCTATATTTCCAAAAAACGACCTAAAAAGCCGCATTTCCGGAGATTTATTCCGCTCAGACTCTTCCAAAGCATTCCAGTTTTTTAAAACTTCAAACATTTTTTTGACAAAAGCATCTGGAGGCGCCTTGAAATCCCAATTACCGGAATCAGCCAATGCCCTTGAAACTTTTCCGGTTCCAGAATCATGAAAAAATACCGCCAAAATTTTAAGGCCGAGTTTTTTTTGCAAAGAACTTCTCAAATCGTCTGCCCCGAAAGACGAATGAGCGTCGCTTTGATTGAAAACATCGAACTTTTTCTGTAACCATTTTTTCAGCGACAGATCATCACTGAAAGAAGAGAGCTCGTTGAAAAGAAAAGGTCTTTTTAAAGCTACATTGCGATTGAAAATGAATGAATCATATTGCTTGAAAGCACTATTTAGAAGAAGAAGCGGAGTTACCAGCAAAATCAGCCAGCCGCAGAAAACGAGTTTCCACGAAATTCGACCCTCAGCCGCAACTAAAAACTTATTCATGGTCGCCCTTCTCTTTTTGTAAATGGAATTCGCCGCGAAATTTTTCCAGCTCGGCGAAGCTGAATCTGGCAGAAGACTTGGCGAAAGTATTTTCATCGACAATGATGCCAACCGAACCAGCCAGTTTGCAATGGCTCTCCAGCTCAGATGCCCGACCAAATGGCTTTCCGATAACCGCATACTCTTTGCGTTGCCCCGATTGTCCGATGCTTCCGGAGATTACTTCGCCGCTGGCGATACCTATTCCGTTTTCAATGGTAAAGAGCCCGATTTGTTTTCTGTCGCGATTCAGTTCTGCCAGCCTTTTTCTCATGTTCAATGCCGCATGGCAAGCTGAAACTTCTACGCCGTCCGGACAGTTGTCCGGAAAAAAAACGGCAACGATGGCATCGCCGATAAATCGGTCGATAACCCCATTACAGTCAATGATGCTTTTTTCCATTTCGGTAAAGTACTGATTCAGCATTTCAACGACCGAAACGGCGGAGTTATTCTCGGAAATGCTGGTAAAATCACGGAGATCCGAAAAAATAATACTGACATTTGCTCTTTCGGCCATTTTCTGACCGGCGGTAATACTTTCAAGCCTGCTGCTCAAGCGCCCTGAAACCAACCTTGCCAATCTCTGTTTTTGCAAAAGCTCGCCAACCATATAATTGAAAGCCTCGCCCATTTGCGCAAATTCATCATTACTTTCAATTTTCAAATTAATGTTTAATTCTCCGGTTTTGATTATGCGGTTGGCGCAAAGCTGCAGGGCCCTGACCGGCCCAAGAAAAAACCTGCCCATGATTTCGGATAAAACAAACAGGGAAAGCAGAGCAATGATCAGAGCAATCAGAGGCAACAAACCAATCCAGAAAGTCGACCGGCCCTCTTTTATTCGACAAATACCTGCCAGCAAAACCGCAGAAGTCTCATTGAATATCCAGCTATGAATTTCTGTGTAATCAGAACTGCGAACAGTTCTACTTCCCGAAGATCCGGTCGCCAATGCGTTATTGAAAATTCCGGTCATGTCAGGCCAGCCGCGAAACAGATTTTTGAAGTCGATCGATTCAAGCTCATTAGTGTTTCTGATAGCGTAGTTGATGAAAAATTCAGCAGTTTCTCCGGCTTCATAAACCAAAGATGACGGCAGCTTCTTTTCTTTTTGAAAAAGACTTTTAAAAACCGGAAAGCGTGAAGAATCGCAAAAAGCAATTGCCCATGGTTTGACTGGTTTTCTCGCCAAATCAGGAAACAAAAAAAAGTTCATGCGCGAAAGCGCCGAACCTTTGGTGATATCTGGATTGTTCAACACCTCCTCGGCCATTATGGCCGGCGTATCTTCAAACAACTGAATGAAATCACCAATGAAAGCGTCGGTATACTGTAATTTTTCAAGCTGTTTACGCACTTCCTTATTGCTGTTGTCGAGCTCGACAAGATTGTTGAGAAATCGAACGCTGTTGTTACTAACCAGCATCGAGGCATCCTTGAAGATAGCATTGGTACCAAACACTGCGTTTACAATTTTCCCATGGAATGTATAAAAACACCCCATTCGAACATAAGGATTACGCAAGTTAAAAATGTCATGAGAAATATGGTCCGGGTTGAAACTGGTTGCCGGCAGTCTAATGAAATGTTCTTTCAAAGCCATTGCCGCCATTGACTGGCGAATGTTACTTTCCTGAAGAAGCATTTCTGCATTCTGCAATTTGAGCTTCAAGCGGCTTTCGGCCTGTGCAAACCTGTCAGAGCGAACTTTCTCTTCGGTTAAAATCATGAAAATGTTCAGCAATACAGCTGGAGGGATCAACACAGTCGCGGCAATAAGAATGAATTTTCTTCGAAGATTAAGTGAGATACAGAACCCTTTGATCCAAACCTGAACAGCAAATGCAAAGAAAAATAACAAAACGATCTTTTTCACCCACTGCAGAACTGCCAGGATTTTTTTCAGCGATTCCGGCTCTTCAAGTGTAGACTCAACCATGAGAACTCTTTCAAAATCCGACATATCAACATTGTCGCCGGAAATTGTCCGAATAAAGGCAGCAAAATCTGCTGAAATCCGGTCAGCAAAAGCAAGACCATTTTTTACCCGACTAAAACCAAAGCTGAAATGTCTGGCATTGACATTCTTTAGAAGCTTTCTTCTGGTATTCGGGCTGGCCAAACCTACGGCGAATTTTTCCCAGGCTTCAAGATTCAGTTCTTTTTCTAGAATTCCTGCAGAAAAATAACCGATCGTTTTTCCATCCTGCTCAAGCCTTTTATGAAACAGGTAAAGATTCTGAAAACCGTACAGGTCGGAAAAAACACAATTTACCAACCCATTTGCCAGCATTTGGTTGCTATAAGTAGAAAACACCTTTTCCGACATTCTATAGAGATCTTTGATGTGATCATGATAATTTCCGGTCTTGTAATTTGCCGAAGAACGCAGGCCAAAATCTATCAGAAAATGAGCCAATTCTTTTCGGCCATAGGCTTTGCCGGCGAGGTTTTCTTCTGCCGCCATGACCACCGGGGAAAAATCAGCTGGGGTTGAAACGATGAAAAGCGGCTTGACCTTGAATTCATTGGCTAAGTGCCTTCGCAACAGAGAGTTGAACTTATGGCAATCAAGCCTGGCGTAAGAATCAGATGGGCCCGATGGAGCAAACACATCGACTTCATTCTGAAAAATTTCTTTCTCAAAACTTTCAAATACTTTTTGAACAAAGTTTTCCGGGCACAAATCAAGTTGAAAGTCGGAAACTTCCTGAAGAAGTCGATCTTTCAGATCGGTGACCGCTACCTCTTTTTCGTTTTCGTAAAGACGCAGGGCCTGGTTTTCAAAAAAAACAAGCGGCAGAAAAAAGAAAAGAAAAAGCACTGCCAGAGCGATGACTCGATACAATAAAACGCGATGGGTTTTCTCAGGCAAATGCTTCATATTCGAACAGTATAACTGATTTTTGCTAAAAAAAAGAATCCGGGAGCTATCCCGGACTGAAAAATAAGGAGGCAAACAAATCCATAAACCTTTTCGAACCAAAGTGAAGTTTTGTTTATGAAAAAGATTCAGACCGGGACAGACGAATATAAACAAACACAAAGAACAACCACCGCCATCGGGCGGTGGTACGTACCAACAAACTGGAATTTTTTTAAAAAATTAATGTAAATCTGCCTGCATAAGGGAATTTACCGTCTCAGGTTCCAGAATCGAAGGAAAAAAGATCTGCGAAAACCCTTCGATTGGCAAAATTTTCTCTTGCTCAGCTGATTCAGAGAGTCCGCGAATGACGGTGACAAAAATACCATTGCGCAGGGATCTGAAAATCAATGTTTTACCGTCAGCCGATAATCCAGGCTGCCAGTCATAGGTTCTGGCATTGGTAAGGTTCTCATAGTCCCATTGGTCAGACGAATTCTTAAAAAGCCGGAAAATGCTGCCGGTCTGGCCGACACGGCGAACGAAAAGATTAACTCCGGCTGCGGCATTAACATAGCTTTGCCAGTTGTTGCCGCCACTGACCATGATCTTTTCTTCATTGGTCGACAGGTCTCGGTGGGTAATGGCGAAGCCGTTTTCGGTAACTCTGGACAATTGAACCCGATCAGGGGCCAACCAGGCCAACTGACCTCCAGAAAGGCCGGCA